>JAFTPY010000072.1 GCA_017463035.1 Lachnospiraceae bacterium | reverse complement strand
TAGAACTTATCGGTTGAAGTAGGAGGTGTCCGCAATGTTGAGACCGACTGCAAATGCTGTTAAGGTAAAAGAATACTCTATGAAAAATTATGACACCGCTGGTGACACAAATCAAAAGAAAATAGGTTGATGAACAGGAAACTTGATAGTATACTATCCATAGAAGGTGATGCACAGCCCTACAAATGAGCGAGTCATATTGGCCGTTGGGATGCTTGGGGAGTGCCCTAATCCAAATATCCCACTAGCGGGTAAGCAGTCGTAGATGCGGCTGCTTATTTTTGTTTAAGTTTTCCCGTGATTTCTGCGAAAACCTATTGCTAATTCTCAAATAATATGCTATGATATAATCAAATAAGAACATACATTCGATTGATTGATGTACTATATGGAGGATATGAAAATGGAGATAAACAGATGCACAAAGTCTTCTTTTGTTGTTATCGGAAAAGAGGGCGCAACCACGGACGGAGAAGGCTTCATTCAAAAGTTATGGGCTGACGCCAACGGTCATTTTAACGAAGTTGCGGATTTGGCAAAGAAAGATGAGGAAGGGAACCCTCTTGGGATTTGGGGAGCTATGTCGGATATGTCCCGTTCCTTTTTGCCATGGGAAGACGGTTTTACCAAGGGGCTTTATTTGGCCGGAGTGGAGTGCGTGGAGGACGCCGAGGCACCGGCAGGCTGGACCAAGTGGGTAATTCCGGGTTATGAGTATCTTTGGGTGGAATGCGAAGGGGGAGATACCTTCCCTCAGGTGATAAAGTACATGGACGAGAATCAAATTTCGTTGGTCGGTGCGGTGCATGATTTTACCTGTCCGGAGACCGGAAAAAACTTTATGTTTTTCCCGATTGGGAGATTGTAGGAATAAAGGAGTGACGCATGAAATCTGAAGCAATAAAGACCTACTGTAAAAGCAAGCCTTACGCTACCGAGGATTTTCCCTTCGGAGATGTCCCTATCTGCTATAAACTGAGTGGAAAGATTTTTGCGCAGCTTTATCCCTACGAACACGACTTTAAAATTACGCTCAAGTGCACCGCGGACGCAGGGCAGTTTTACAGAGAGGTGTATCCGGGAAAGGTGGTCAGAGGGTATCATTGCCCGCCGGTGCAGCAACCCTATTGGAATACGATTTATTTGGATGATTTTCCGGACGATGAGTTGTTGAACATGATTGATTTGGCCTATGACACGGTGCTTTCTAAGTTGAGCAAGAAAGACCGAAATCGAATCAGAGAAGAGCAAGACACTTTATAATACGAGGAGGTATCACACATGGCAGTAAAGATTTTAGAAGTAAAGCGCGAGAGTTTCCCGGCTGTCCGGTTAATCGGAAAGAAGTACGAGCATGGTCCGAATTGGGGGGAGTGGTGGCAGAAGGATTGGTTTTCGGTGTTGGAGCAAAAGGAGCGCCTCCCGATGAACGGGGATGCGTACATCGGGGCGGTGCATATTGTGGACGGAATGCCGGAGTATTGGATCGGAATGTTCTTTCCGGTGGATACCGAGGTTCCGGAGGGCTTTGATTTTGTGGATATGGAAGCCTTGGAGTATGCGGTGTGTTATTTGTACGACAAAGAGGGCAGCGGCGATTTTTATTCCATGGAGACCCATGAGATGTGTTTGGAAGAGCTGAAGTCCCTTGGATTAAAGAGAAAAGAGGACGACTGGTGTTTTGAACGGTACAATTGTCCGCGCTTTACAACCCCGGATGAAGCGGGAAATGTGATTTTGGATTACGGGATTTCGATAGAGGATTAGTTGCGGTGATACAAACCCCGATACGTGAGCGATTCATGTACGGATAAGGCTGTGTGACATGTAGCATGTATATTTTGGAATTCACGAGAAATACTGTTCGTATAGGAGGTATGATTCGATGAAGTTTTATTTTTGTGAACATTGCGGCAATGTGATTGAATTCTTAAATGACAGCGGTGTAAGCGTTGAGTGTTGCGGTCAGGATATGATAGAGCTTGTACCGGGAACAAGTGACGGAGCACAGGAAAAGCATGTACCTGTTGTGACAATCGACGGCGATACGGTTACCGTGGAAGTGGGCGCGGTTGAGCATCCGATGTCAGAGTCTCATTATATCCGGTGGATTGCGATTGAAACAGCAAAGGGAAGCCAGAGAGTAAAGCTGGAGTATACAGATAAGCCGAAGGCAGAGTTTAAACTTGCGGCCGGAGACGAGTTTGTTGCGGCGTATGAATATTGTAATATACATGGTTTATGGAAAAGCGAATAAGGAAAACATCCGGTCCTCTCTCGAAGCGTAACCGTTTTGAGGGAGGACTTTTTCTTCTATGGATTCTCTCCTTGAAAAAACACCGGTACGATATTATAATAAATACAGTGAAGAATGCACGAAACAGAGGATGTAGTTTCCCATAGATTTTACAGAAAGCAGAGGGTACAAACATGCAAATGAATTTCCATAGAAAGCTTCCGATTCCGCAGGAAGTGAAGAAAGAGTTTCCGCTGACCGAGCGCATGGAGCAGGTGAAGGCGGAGCGTGATGCCAGCATCCGGGCGGTGTTTGACGGCAGCTTGGACAAGTTTATTCTTGTCATCGGGCCGTGTTCCGCGGACCACAGCGAACCGGTGTTGGAGTATATTTCGAGATTGCGACGGATTGAGGAGCAGGTTTCGGACAAGATCATTATCATTCCGAGAATTTACACCAACAAGCCGAGAACCAACGGCCAGGGCTATAAGGGCATGTTGCATCAGCCGGACCCGGAGGAAAAGCCGGACATGTACAAGGGTATCGTTGCCATCCGTGAGCTTCATTTGGCGGCGCTTCGGGACTATGATTACACTTGTGCGGATGAGATGCTTTATCCGGAGAATTACCGGTATCTTTCCGATATTCTTGCCTACAATGCGGTAGGTGCCCGTTCGGTGGAAAATCAGCAGCATCGGCTGACGGCCAGCGGGTTGGAAACACCGGTAGGTATGAAGAATCCCACCGGCGGAGATTTGGTGGTTATGATGAATTCCATTGCGGCGGCCCAGTCCGGTCATACCTTCCTCTATCGCGGCTGGGAGGTGACCAGCGAGGGAAATCCGTATGCCCACGCAATCTTACGGGGATACGTGGATTATGCCGGAAGAAGTATATCCAATTACCATTATGAGGATTTGCTTCGGGTGGAAGAGCTTTACGAGAAAACGGGACTTGTGAATCCGTCGGTGATTGTAGACACCAATCATAACAATTCCGGCAAGAAGTATTTGGAGCAGATTCGAATTGCCAAGGACGTGGTGCACAGCCGGAACCAGAATGCAGGCATCAAGCGTCTGGTCAAGGGTCTGATGATTGAAAGTTATCTGGAGGACGGCGCCCAGGCGGTAGGAGAGCACGTATTCGGCAAATCCATTACGGACCCGTGCCTCGGTTGGGAAAAGACCGAGCGGTTAATTTTGGATATTGCGGAGAAGCTTTGATGGTTTGACGGAAAAGTACAGGCAATGAACGTGTGCGAGGTTATTCGGGGAGTGACCGCAAGAGTAACAGTGTAAAATCTAATGAAACAGGAGAGAATGCGTATGGCGATTCAATACAATGAGCAAGCAAAGAGTTTTCAATTAGACACGAAGGCAGTTTCTTACGTCATCGGCATTGCGGATGCGGAAGGCTTTGTGGGACATGCCTATTTCGGTAAGAAGCTGGGCGAGGACGATGTGACGTATTTGATGCGGGCGGGGGAGCACCCGTTTACGCCGGAAAGCAATTCCAGGGACAGGCTGTCTTTCCTGGATTGTTTCCCGATGGAGTATCCTACCGGCGGCGTGGGAGATTTTCGCGAAAGTGCTATTGTGGTGCGCAGTTGCGGTGGTCACAGAGGCCTTCAGCTTACCTTTGATAGCTATCACATTTATAAAGGAAAGAAGCCCCTGGACGGTTTGCCGGCTACCTGGGGCAGTGAGGAAGATACGGAGACATTGGAACTGGTGTTGACCGACAAGGTGTTAAAGGTAAAGGCAGTACTTTCCTACAGTGTTTTTGAAGGAATCGACGCGGTGGTACGAAGCGTGAAGTTGTATAACGAAAGCGACGCGCCGGTGTTTATCGAGCGGATTATGTCCGCTTCCATGGATATGGACAACAGAGAATACGATAAGATTTTGTTGAACGGATCCTGGGCGAGGGAGCGTCATATGGAAAGGACACCTGTGAATTACGGAATCCAGGGGATGTCCTCCGTACGAGGCGAAGAGGGCCATCAGACCCATCCGTTTATGGCGCTTTTGGACAAGACGGCCACTGAGGACATGGGAGATGTGTACGGTATCAATTTGATTTACTCCGGTAACTTTTTGACTCTGGCGGACCGGGGGCAGTTTGACACGGTACGCTTGATGACGGGTATCAATCCGGAAGGCTTCTGTTGGAAATTAAATCCGGGAGAAAGTTTCCAGGCACCGGAGGCGGTGCTGGTATATTCCGCAGAGGGCTTAAACGGCATGAGTCACGCCTTCCACGATTTATACAGAACCCACTTGATTCGGGGCGAATACAGAGACAAGAAGCGTCCGATTTTAATTAATAACTGGGAAGCAACCTATTTCGATTTTACGACGGAGAAGCTGCTTGCGATTGCAAGAGAGGCATCCAAGCTTGGTATAGAGATGTTAGTCATGGACGACGGCTGGTTCGGAAACCGCTTTGATGACAACCGTGCGCTGGGAGACTGGTTTGTAAACGAGGAAAAACTGACCGGCGGATTAAAGTATTTGGTAGACGAAGTGAACAAGCTGGGCATGAAGTTCGGTATCTGGCTGGAGCCGGAGATGATCAGTCCGGATTCCGATTTGTACCGGGCACACCCGGACTGGGCCATTCAGATTCCGGGGCGAACCGCAGGCCTTGCGAGAAATCAGTATGTGCTGGATATGTCCCGACCGGAGATTCAGGACTATATCTTTGATTTAGTGGCAGGTATTTTACGAAGTGCCAATATCGAATATGTGAAGTGGGATATGAACCGTCCGCTTGCCGACATCGGAAGTTACGCACTTTCTGCGGAATGTCAGGGCGAGCTTTATCACAGGTATGTGTTAGGCGTGTATCGTCTGCAGGAGAGACTGGTAACGGAGTTCCCGCATCTTTTGCTTGAGAACTGCTCCGGCGGCGGTGCAAGATTTGACGCCGGTATGCTTTACTACAGCCCACAGATTTGGTGCTCCGACGATACGGATGCCATTGAGCGGCTGACCATTCAGGAGGGAACGGCACTGATTTATCCGTTATCCGCCATGGGAGCTCATGTCAGTGATTGCCCGAACCATGCGGTAGGCCGCGTAACACCGTTTGAAACCAGAGGCTATGTGGCACTGGCAGGTACCTTCGGTTATGAGCTGGATGTGACGAAGATTCCGGAGGAAGACAGAAACATGATTCCGGACCAGGTGGCCATGTACCACAAGTACAACGACCTGGTGCGTACCGGAGATTACTACCGGATTGCCTCTTATCGTGAGAATCGTATGTATGACTGTTACATGGTGGTGGCAAAGGATAAGTCCGAAGCGTTGGTAACCTTTGTGCAGGTTATGGGACGACCGAATTCCCATTCCAGACGTATTCTGCTAAAGGGCTTATGCCCGGACAAGAAGTACCGCATCGAAGGAGAGGACCGTACCTATTTGGGAAGTACCTTGATGCAGGCGGGTATTCTGGTAGGAAATATGTGGGGGGATTATAAGGGAAAATTGATTCATATTGTGGAAGTTTGATAGTTATCAGGGAGAAAAATAAGAGAGATTCCGAGTACAGAGAGCAGACCGGGGATGACAGTGCGGAAATCATTCTTGCAAAAAGTAAATTCGGTAGTTCTAAAACAATTTGCGCCCGGTTTGGCAGCGAGCGTCGGTGTTTTTGGAGAGAATGAGGAGGGATTGTTTTTTTCACAATTCTCCATTGTTTGATTTTTGTATATGGAGACGTTATACTAAAATCACAAAATAAATCTGCAGTTTATTTTTGAAATAGCGTTTCAAGGTCAAATAATTAATCAAACAGACAAGGAGAATCTACCATGAAGAATCATTTAGGTGCGAATATTAAGACATTCAGAAAAAATAAGGGCTTTACCCAGGAAGAACTGGCGGGAATGCTTGGCGTAACGCCACAGGCGGTCAGCCGTTGGGAGTCGGAGGCGGGGCTTCCGGATGTTTCCATGATTGTACCGATTGCCCAGGCGTTAAATATTACGACGGACGCGCTGCTCGGCTATCATGTGCAGAGCAGGGATGACAGAATTACGGAGCAGGTGTTTGCAAAAATGAAGGAATTAGAGGATGTGGAACATCCGGGCAAAAGCGCCCTTGCGGTGTGCGAGTATTTGGCAGAGGAAGCCAATAAGAATCCGATGAACTTTGACATTGTGTTAAAGTATGTACAGCAGGTGGCCGGATTGAGCTATTACATCGATATGGAGCATCTGCTGGATAGTGAGCCGGAGCGGGCGAACGCGATTCTTGACGACGGTATCCGGAAGGGAATCAATATTATCCGTTATTGCAACAACACCAAGCAAATCAACAAGGCGCATTATGCATTGGCTTGGATTTACATTCACAGAAAGGATTTCGACAATGCCAGAGAGCATGTGAATGTACTTCCGGCATTGGAAGGACATTGCATCCGCGAGGAGATGATGATGCCGCTTACCTTCTTTGAGAAAGGTTTTGATGCCATGAAGGACAGTGCGGTGGAGTTTGGCAGACTTTTATTTGATGTCATTGTTCATCAGGTAAATACTATGACCACCCATTATTGCTACTTCGGTACGTTGGAAGAGGCGTTGGAGATTTGCGATTGGTGTGAAGGTGTACTGAATGCCTACGCGAAAAAGCCGGAGTATACGACTGAGACGTTCCCGTGGGTTTTGAAAAAGTTCACATTCAGCAAAATGAGTGCATACTTAAGAGCCGGCGAGGAAGAAAAAGCGAAGGAACTTTGTGATACCTATCTTGCGGGACTCAAGGCGAATCATGTATTCTCCGAGGAGGAGTATCTTGCGGTAGAGAAGGAATTCAAAGAAAAGATTTATATTCTGTAAGAAATATACTTTGTTAGGGGAAGGGAAAATTACGGGAGAAAACTATTTAAGGAAATAAAACCGGTTGACGGACATATCCTTCGGATAGTATACTGTTTGTTGAGGGTGAGGATTCACCCGGAAGCAAGCGAACAGACGGCAGAGGCAGCTGGGCCTCTGCCTTTTATGTGATTGAATGATATTGCAGGGAACATGCCCGGAGAAGGGCATTGTGACCGGATATTTTGATCGGAGGAAGAGAGTGGATATGGGATTGCGGATGAAGAAGACCGGATTAGTTTTAGAAGGCGGTGCCATGCGTGGAATGTACACCGCAGGCGTTTTAGATGTGTTTTTAGAGCATGATATTACCTTTGACGGAGTAATCGGTGTTTCCATGGGTGCGATTACAGGGTGTTCTTATATTTCCGGGCAGAAGGGAAGAACCATCCGCTATAATAAAAAGTATTGTAAGGATAAGCGTTATATGAGCTTTTACAGTCTTGTGACTACCGGTGATCTGGTGGGAAACGAGTTTTGTTATCATACGTTACCGGAGCAATTGGACGTATATGATAACGAAGCCTTTAAGCAATCGAAGACAGAATTTTATGTAACCTGCACCGATGTGGAAACCGGAGAAGCCGAATATATCAAAATCAATGATATGGTGGAGGAAATTGACTATCTGCGTGCGTCGGCTTCCATGCCTTACGTGTCCCGTATTGTAGAGATTGGCGGAATGAAGTTGCTTGACGGCGGATGTAGCGATAGTATACCGGTTCGGACATTTACGGAAATGGGATACGAAAAGAATGTTGTTATATTGACCAGACCGGCTGAGTATCGCAAAAAGCCGGAGAACAAAAAGCTGGTTCGCTTGTTTTATAAGAAATATCCGGAGTTTACAAAAACACTGGAACGTCGTGCAGAGGTGTACAATAAGACGATAGAAGAGATACGGCAATTGGAGCAACAGGGAAAAGTTTTTGTAATCCGCCCGGAGAAGCCTCTGGAAATCGGAAGAATGAGCCACGACGCAGAAAAGATAGAACGTGCTTATGAAAGAGGACGTGCGGATGGATTTGCCTGCTTGCAGAAACTAAAGGATTGGTTGGAAGCAGATGAAGTGTGCCGGAAGGGAAGCGATTGAAACGGTGTATTGTAAGAGATGCCTGTTGAGATTTATTTTGTATCTGTTCGAAAACGCTGGTAAAAATTCTTGATATAAGCTATAATAAGAAATGTGTAGGAATACACTATTAAAAACCTTTTAGGGGAAACGGAGGAATAAAATGAAGTACGAAATTAAGGGAGGCAACCTCCCGGTGGCAATTTGTCACTTGGAGGCGGGGGAAACGATGATTACGGAGAACGGCTCCATGAGCTGGATGTCTCCGAACATGGAAATGGAAACCAATGCAGGCGGATTCGGGAAGGCGCTGGGCAGAATGTTTTCCGGGGAGTCCATTTTCCAAAATTTTTATACCGCAAAGGGCGGAGAAGGAATGATTGCCTTTGCGTCCAGCTTTCCGGGCTCTATTGTGCCGTTTGAGATTGCACCGGGCAAGGAAATGATTGTGCAGAAATCCGGCTTTTTGGCTTCCGAGAAAACGGTGGAATTAAGTGTACATATCCAGAAAAAGCTGGGCGCCGGATTCTTCGGAGGAGAAGGCTTTATTATGCAGAAGCTTTCCGGATACGGTGTTGCGTTTGTGGAGTTTGACGGTGCGGTGCTCGAATATGATCTGGCCGCCGGTCAGAGCATGGTGCTGGATACCGGATATCTGGCAGCTATGGAGGCTTCCTGTAAGATGGAAATTCAACAGGTGGCCGGTCTTAAGAACAAGCTGCTTGGCGGCGAAGGGTTCTTTAACACGGTAGTCTCCGGACCGGGTAAGGTTTGGATTCAGACCATGCCGATTAACAAGGTGGCAGGGGCTATAAGGCCGTATATCCCGACGGGAAATTAGAGAATGACCTAAAAGCACTTGCGATAAATTGTAAAATTGTTATACTGAAAGCAGTGAATTTATTACGGAGGCGCGTTATGGAAGAAAAGAAACTTTTTTGTAAAAATCCGATTATTACATCGATTTACACCGCAGACCCGGCACCGATGGTGCACGGAGATACTCTGTATCTGTATACGACCCATGATGAGGATGTGTTGGTGAATGATTTTTATACCATGGTGGACTGGTATTGTTTCACCACGAAGGACATGGTGAATTGGGAACAACACGGTCCGATTTTCTCTTTGGACGATATCAGCTGGGCCGATGACAGAGCATGGGCACCGCAGGCGGTGGAGCGTAACGGCAAGTTTTATCTTTATTGCCCGGTACATAAAAAGGACGGCGGTATGGCCATTGCGGTAGGTGTGTCCGACAGCCCGACGGGACCGTTTAAGGATTTGGGATATCCGCTGGTGGATGAAGGTGATTGGAATGATATTGATCCGACAGTGTTTATTGACGATGACGGTCAGGCGTATTTGTACTTCGGTAATCCGGAGCTTCGCTATGTGTTGTTAAACGAGGATATGATTTCCTACAATAAGGAAGTGGGCGTTGTAAAGATTCCGATGACCGAGGAGTCCTTTGCGAAAGGCAGCCACATGACAGGTACCACCTACGCGGAGGGACCGTGGTTTTATAAGAGAAACGGCCTGTACTACATGGTATATGCTGCCTTCGGTCTGGATAAGAAGGACGAGCATCTGGCCTACTCTACCTCTACCTCTCCGACCGGTCCGTGGAAGTACGGCGGCGTATTGATGACGGAAGAGGGTGGTGTATTTACCAATCATCCGGGTGTATGTGATTTTAAGGGACATTCTTATTTGTTCTATCATACCGGTGAGCTTCCGGGAGGCAGCCTGTTCCATCGTTCCGTTTGCGTGGCAGAGTTTACCTATAACGAGGACGGCTCCATTGATACTATTGCAAAGTGTGACGGTGTAAAGACAATCGAATAGTACGATGACACAATATTGTTGTGGGAAGAATGGACTTCTGCGGGCTTTGTTCTGCGGAAGTCTTCTTTGCTTTATGGAAAGATATTGCAAGTACTTGTTCCGGATGTGAGAGACTGCGGGATGAATATTTTGTTTTGTTATGGACAAATGTTGTATGGGTGAAAATGTGGCCGTAAAATGGCGACATTTGTCTATTGTGGGAAGGTCAAGTTTTTTGGTATGATTTTTCTGTAAAATAACCCAAGGAAACTGTTTGGGGCGGTCCTTGCGGTGAAGAAGAAACAGGAGGCAGGTATGAAAGGAAAGATTAAGAAAGCAATGGCGCTTTTTGGGGTATGCGTGGGTATGAGCTGTATGCTTGTTGCATGTTCGGAAAAAGAGCCTGCAGAAGATGTGGTAGTAACAGAGGCACCGGATATAACGGAAGTACCGGGAGTGTCGGAAATGCCGGAAGTAACCGAAGCACCGAAAGCAACAGTGACTCCGGAGGCAACGAGTACGCCGAGACCGACCAAAACACCGAAGCCGACCAAGGCACCGGTGGTGGTATCGGAAGTAGAAGGCATGACGGTATCCTCTCCGGACGGGAAGACTGTGGTGCAGTTCTGGTCGGATACGGAAGGGGTATGGTATTACTCTGTAGATGACGGAGAGCAGCCGATTATCGGGAAATCCCGTATCGGTATGGAATTAAAGGAGGGAAATCTTTTCAAGGGACTTTACCTAAAGGAAGAAAGTGTTGCTACAAGAGAAATCAAAGAAACCTATGAGCTGTTTACCGGCTACAACGCTGTTATGGAGAACTTTTGTAATGAGTTGGCCTTTGTACTGGAAGGAGAGCAGGGAAGCTTCCGGTTTGAGGTACGGGTACACGACGACGGTATCGGCTATCGTTATACGGACGTAACGGTGGGAAGTACCGATACGGTTACAGTATTGGATGAAAAGTCGGAGATTGCATTACAGCAGGATTGTACCTCCTGGGCATTCGGATTAAACGGTACCTATGAGGGTACTTTTGTGAAGCGGGATTACAGCCAGTTACGGGGACTGTCCCAGAAACTTTGTACGCCGATGTTGGTGAAGACCGGGGAGTATTGGATGCTTCTTACGGAGGCAGCGGCTTTAAACAATAATGGAGAGTTTTGTACCAGTGCACTGGAAACAAGGGCGGGGAGTGTAACCCTTAACTGGGCCTTCGGATTGCGCAGAGACCCGGCAAAGGAAGCAAAGGGCGAGGTGGATTCCCCGGGACATTTGGAGATTAAGTCCGTGGAGACCGTCAACTGCTTTACTACACCGTGGAGAGCCGTTGTGATTTCCGAGGATATGAATGAGTTTATCAATACGTCATTGATTGCGGATTTGAATCCGCCGGCAGACGAAGAACTGTTTGCGGATATGAGCTACATCAAGCCGGGAAAGGTGGCATGGAACTGGTGGTCCGAGGGCTCCGCTACGAAAGATTATAATAAACAAATCGAATACATTGACTTTGCTGCGGAAAACGGATGGGAACACATCTGTATGGATGCGGACTGGAGAAATTTCGAACACCGTCTGGCAGAGATTTGTCAGTACGCAAAGGACAAGGGCGTCGGTATTTTTGTATGGGTAAACTATCGTGATTTAAAGGATAAGGCATCCATGGAGAGCCTGATAGCAAAGTGGAAGGCAGCCGGCGTTGTGGGACTGAAGACGGACTATTTCGAAAGTGATGAGCCGTCTGTACTTCAGGTGATGCAGAACGTTGCGGAATGCTGTGCAAAGAATCAATTAATGGTATTGTACCACGGTTGTATCCGGCCGGGCGGAGAGTGCCGGACCTATCCGAATATTCTTTCCACCGAGGCGGTACTGGGAGAGGAGTTCCATAAGTGGTCTACGGATCCGACGGTGAGAAACTGCTTGATGTATCCGTTTACCAGAAACCTGTGCGGTTCCATGGACTATACCCCGACGGGGGTAAAGGTAGACAACGAGGCTACCTACGGCTTCTGTCTGGCACAGACCATTGTGTATGAGTCTGCCCTTCAGCATTTTGCCTATGCAGCCTCTGCCTATAAGAATTACAACGGTTTGGCACTGCTTAATCATGTGCCGACCGAATGGG
>JAFTPY010000071.1 GCA_017463035.1 Lachnospiraceae bacterium | reverse complement strand
TCCAGGACGAAATCGAGCAGTTACAGGACGAGCTTGACCGTATCGCAGAAACCACCGAGTTCAATACCATGAAGCTTTTGGACGGTTCCTTCGACGGCATTGCTTCCACCAACACCACCGCAGGTCCGAAGTACGGTCAGTACGACGGCGAATTAGGTGCATTTATCACATCCAATGTAACGGATGTCGTTGTCAGCACCAATACTTCCGCTACCGTAGGTGGCGAATCCGCAATTTGGAACAGCGACGGTACACACCTGACACTTAATCTTGCAAACAACAAGACCTATACCCAGGCAGATATCGATAATTTAATCAAGAATGCAAAGCAGGAGGATTCCTCCGCCGTAAATACCCCGGCTGATGTTACCGTAAAATTTGCTACCGGCGTATTTACCGCCACTTCGGATACCGCTGTAGACACCGAACCGACCGTCGCAGGACAGAAGGCTGTAACCTCCGCCAACGTTATCGCTTCCAACTCCCCGAACTTTGTAGGTGCAAATGCAATTAAGATTACCTCTAATAAGTACGGTCAGGATTACAACATCGACATCGAAATCCGTTTCGATGCGAACGAAGGAAAGGAAACCGCTAAGTTAAACACTGCTCCGACCTATACCATGACCTCTAAGGACTTAACCGGAATTGTTGCTACCGGCGACAGAGCAGGTTACCAGCTGTCCCTTATGTCCGGTAAGGAATACACTGCAGAGGACATTGAAGACTTACTTGCAGAGGCAGGTCTTAACGTATCCGTTGAATTGAGTGGCGTATCCGGAAACGGCAGTACGGGTACCGACTCTCCGAACACCTTGTTTATTACCGATTCCAACCATAGTGTTGTTCTTAAGTTAAACGGCGGTACCGGCTTAGGTGATGAGGATGCATTCCTTACCCAGAACTGGTACGACAGCGTGAATTCCACCGGCGGTATGAGACTGCAGATCGGTGCAAACGAGGGTCAGACACTTTCCTTTAACATTGGGGACATGAGTGCTTCCGCTCTCGGTGTCAGCGGACAGAACGTTCGTGTAGACGAGCAGGACAGAGCTTCCGAAGCAATCACAAAGATTGACGGAGCAATTTCCATCGTTTCCAAGCAGCGCGCCGCACTCGGTGCCGTACAGAACCGTTTGGAGCACACCATCGCAAACCTTGACACCTCCGCAGAGAACCTGCAGACCGCAGAGTCCCGTATCCGTGATGTAGATATGGCTTCCGAGATGGTAGAGTACAGTAAGAATAACATTCTTTCCCAGGCTTCCCAGTCCATGCTTGCTCAGGCAAACCAGGCAACCCAGGGTGTACTCTCCTTATTACAGGGCTGATAAAATAACAGCTTAATAAGTTTACTTCACCGTATCGTTACAAACGTTGATATCCGAAAGGATTAACTGTGTCCCGATAGGTTGAAAATAGACAAAAACGTCTGCGTAAAGCAGGCGTTTTTGTCATCTGTGAGTTTACGAGCAGATGAATATGACGAAGTCATATCTATTTTCATGAGCAAGGAGCGCAGCGGATTGCGAATGACATACGACGAAGTCATATCTATTTTCATGAGCAAGGAGCGCAGCGGATTGCGAATGACATTCGACGAAGTCATATCTATTTTCATGAGCAAGGAGCGCAGCGGATTGCGAATGACATTCGACGAAGTCGTATCTATTTTCATGAGCAAGGAGCGCAGCGGATTGCGCCTATCCGTTGGGTAAAAAGGCAAAAAATCCCTATATTTTGTAATTTTTTTCATTTTTTGTTGTTTTTTCTATAAAGTATCCTTTTTTTCGCGCCGATATAGTTTATAAGTGAATGAAACACAGCCATACTGAAAGGACTCAGTTATCACCCGAACGGATTCGAGGGGCATGTATTCATCTTGAAAATACAACCTATCGCAAACAAAGACAAGCTCATGCAGAAGAGCAAATTTCAACTATCGGGAGGTAACGACTATGGCAATGATCGTTCAACACAACATTCAGGCTATGAACGCCAATCGTATGCTGGGCATTGTTTCCGGCAATCAGGCAAAATCTACAGAGAAACTTTCTTCGGGCTACCGCATCAACCGTGCCGCTGATGACGCAGCAGGCTTAGCGATTTCCGAAAAGATGCGTTCCCAGATCCGCGGTCTTACACAGGCTTCCACCAATGCAGAAGACGGTATTTCCATGATTCAGACCGCAGAAGGTGCATTAAACGAATCCCACAGCATTTTACAGAGAATGCGTCAGCTGGCTGTACAGGCTGCCAACGGCACCGAAACCGACAGCGACCGCGACAATATTCAGGACGAAATCGAGCAGTTACAGGATGAACTGGACCGTATCGCAGAGACCACCGAGTTCAATACCATGAAGCTTCTCGACGGTACCTTCGACGGCACCAATACATCCACAACCACCGCCGGGCCGAAGTATTCCGACTTTAACGGTGAGCTGGGGGCTTTTATCACCTCCGACATCGTAGGCGTAAAGGTAGAAGCAAATACCACGGCAACCGTAGGCGGAGAATCCGCTATTTGGGATAAGACCGGTAAAATCTTAACCATCAGCCTTGCCGAGAACAGAACCTACACCCAGGCTGATATCGACGGCTTAATCAAGAATGCAAAGCAGGAGGATTCCAATGCGGATAATACTCCGGCCAATGTAAATATCCAGCTGGCAACCGGTGTTTACACCGCAACCGGTGATGTAAAAACAGGCGGCACCATCGCCGGTGCAAAAGCAACCGGCACCAACACAACAAAGCCGGCCACCGGCGTATTTGTAGGTGCCGATACCCTTACCATTACTTCCAATAAGTACGGTAAGGATTACAACATCAAGCTTACCTTTGACTTCACTGCAGATGCAGGAAAGGAAGAGGTTGAGCTTTCCAAGGCAGCCGAATATGACATGACAACCGCTGCTACCAGCATTGCCGATGCAGTAACTTCTCCGGCAGAATACGAAATTCATTTACAGTCCGGTAAAGAATACACCGCAGAGGATATTGAGGATCTTTTGGCAACCATCGGTCTCAGCGTTAGTGTTGAGTTAAGCGGCACCTCCGCTCCGGGTACCGACGAACCGAACACCCTTTTCGTTACTAAATCTACGCAGGAGATTGAAGTACAATTAGAAGACGGTGCCGGTCTCGGCGATGACAATGCATTCCTGACCCAGAACAACTACGACAGTGTAGCTTCTTACGGCGGAATGGTACTTCAGGTAGGTGCAAACGAAGGTCAGACCATGCAGTTCAACATCGGCGACATGAGTGCTTCCGCTCTCGGTGTCAGTGGTAATAATGTACGTGTTGATACACAGGACCGCGCATCCTCCGCTATCACCGTAATTGATAACGCAATCGAAAAGGTTTCCAAGCAGCGTTCCACGCTCGGTGCTGTGCAGAACCGTTTAGAGCATACCATTGCAAACCTGGATACTTCCGCAGAGAACTTACAGCAGGCAGAGTCCCGTATCCGCGATGTGGATATGGCAGCAGAGATGGTGGAATACAGCAAGTACAACATTCTCTCTCAGGCTTCCCAGTCCATGCTGGCTCAGGCAAATCAGTCTACCCAGGGTGTTCTTTCCCTCTTACAGGGCTAAATATTCAATCGACAGAATCAGGTGTAAATACCTTCTCCTTCCAAAGAATGTCGTTTTCGGTCTTCCGAAAGCGGCATTCTTTTTACTCCTGCATCTCTTCCTTCCCCTTTTTGGTCTCTTTATTTCTGAAAAAAATAAATTTTCTTCTGCCATTTCTGTTTTCTTATGGAAATTTTTCCACAACTGTGATAGAATACGAATTAGGGGCAAAACTATATTCTTATTCGGAGGTTATTTATGGAATACAATGAAGAATATTTCAAAAAGCAAGCAAACAAATGCTCGCTTCTTATGTGGACAATCATCAATGTCATCCTCACGGTACTTTATATCATCGAAGTATTGAAGGGTGGCCGTACCCTGCCGTATCTCGCGGTATTTTTAAGTGTTTGTTGGCTTCCGCATATCGCCGGTCTTCTGGTTCTGAAAATAAAAGGCGGCAGCACCGGGATTTACCGGGAGTTTGTGTCCATCGGATACGGCATTCTTTTCCTTTTCGTTCTGATGACAACCAAGACAAATGTTACCTACGGTTATATTTTCCCGGTAGCCTGTCTGCTTATTCTTTATAAAAACCGTGCCCTTTTGATTCGGTGCGGTATTGCTAATATTTTAGTGATTTTGGCTTATCTCGTCAAAATCCACTTTACCACCGGGTTTGATGCCCACACCATCACCGACGCCGAGATTCAAATCGGTGTTACGGTTCTTTGTTACCTTGCCTATGTTCTTGCAATTTCACATATGCAAAAATCCGACGGTGCAATGTTAAATTCTGTAAAAGCCGACCTTAACCGTGTAATACTCACCGTTCAGCAGGTAAAAAATGCCAGCCATTCCATTGTGGACGGCGTTACCGTTGTCAGTGAGCTTTCCGAAGAAAACAAGGACAGTACGGATACTGTTGTAAACAACATGGAACAGCTCACGGAAAACAACAAAGTTCTGCGTCAGAAAACCGATTCCTCTTTAGAGATGACCAACGCAATCAACAATCAGGTAAAAAACGTTGCCGTGCTCATTCAGGAAATGGTGGAACTGGTAGATGAGTCCGTCACTCATGCACAGACAAGTTCCGAACAGCTTGCGGATGTTGTCAGCTCCACCAATGAGATGGCAGCTCTTTCCACAGAGGTTGAGCACATCTTACAAGAATTCAAATCCGAATTCGAGATGGTAAAAGCAGAAACCGGCACCATTGAAAAAATTTCCGGACAGACCAATCTTCTTGCGCTGAATGCTTCCATCGAAGCAGCCAGAGCCGGAGAAGCAGGTAAAGGTTTCGCCGTGGTTGCGGACGAGATTCGTGACTTAAGTACCGGCACCAGAAACTCTTCCACCAGCATTATGAACGCTCTGTCCAACCTGGAAGCTACTGCCGAAAAAATGACCGAGTCCATTACCCGCACCTTACAGCTTATCCATATTACACTGGATAAAATCAATCTGGTAGATACCGGCGTTTCCCGCATTACCACCGATGTTACCAAACTGGGTTCCAATGCACAGGTAATCGACACTGCCATGCAGGAAGTGGAAGCCTCTAACAGCAACATGGTAGAAAACATGAATCAAATCAGCAGTGTCATGTTCCAAATGACCGACAGCATTAAAGAAGCGGATGAAAATTCCAAAGTAATGCAAAGTAAGTATGTAGAGACCAGTGCCAACATCATCACCATCGGCACCATTGTAGGGCAGTTAATCAGCGAGCTCGGCGAAGGCGGCTTCATGACCACAGAGGATATTAAGCCGGGCATGTACCTTACATTGGATTTTGAACAAGAGGATACTACCGTAAGCTACCGCCACCAGGTTGAAAATGTACGCGGCAATACAATTTATGCGAAGATTCTCGATACACTGCCTGCTCTTTCCGACACTACGGTTTGCAAGGCCACCTTTATCGTTGATAACCGCATTTACTGTTGGGAGAATATTACTCCGAAGGAAACACAAAACAAGACAATTTCCTTTACCGTATCCGGAAATCCTTCCGTACATAACCGTAGAAAGTATCGCCGTATTCCGCTGTTTAACCACTGTACCTTTACACTGGAAGGCTCGGATTTCCCGCTTACCGGCACAATGATTAACTTAAGCGGCGGTGGATATGCATTCCTTTCCGATGCACCGGAATTAAAGACCTCAAAGGGAAAGAAAGTACTCCTTACCATCGAAGACTATCCTTTGCTGGAGGATTGGGAACTGGAAGGTTCCGTTATCCGTGTTACCGATAATAACGGCATGTACATCGTAGGCTGCCGTCTCGCTGAGGATAACGCCTACATCAACAACTATATTGAAGTAAATTATAATATCTAAGAAGAAAACCGGTACGATTACGAAGTTCCGTAACCGTACCGGTTCTTTATTAATACACAATACTTTCTTAAAGCATTCCTCTGATCACAAAGGCATTACTCAAAAATCCGAATCTGCTCTTTTTCCAGCTTTTCCGCAATCCGAACCAGTTCCTCAAAATCCTTTAACAGCTTCTTGGAAATATCCTCCGAACGTTTTAAATATTCTCTCGCGGTATCTGCATTTCCGTTTTTTAATGCAGCAATGGCCTTATCGCCGTTTGCATGAAACTCCTTATGCTGATCCCTGATTTCCTTCCAAACAGCCAATATTTCCGGATTCTTCGGCTGTACCGCATAATAGAAATGACCGAACGCACAGCGGTGATCATTCGTCTGCAACGGTTCCGGCTTTCCGGTATCAATCATATGCTCCAGCTTAAGAAGCCAACCTCTGTGTGCATCAATCGCGCTTCCCACACTCTCAATAAACACCTTATTACTCGGCATATAAAACGCATCCAGTGCCATCTTACCCAACTCACGGTTCGTATCCTTTAAACACTCCTCAATGGTAATCATCGGCTTTACAACATCACCCACACTTGCGCTGACTTCCCGTAAGATTCCCACGTCTCTTGTCACCTCGGAAACCTTTTCATCCAACTGCATTGCCTGATTTTCCACTTCATTCATGGAACTGCTGATTTCCTCGCTGGTAGCCGCAATATTGGTCAAACTCTCGTTAATTCCCTGCAAACGCTTTCTGTTTTCGATATTACCGTCTACAATCACCGTAAGATTCTCATTGATCTGATGAAGCGCAGTTACCGTAGTTTCCACACTCTCCGCACTCTGCTGGGAAGCATTACGAATATTGGTAACAAACTCGGACATATTGCTGGTCAACGCTCTGGTTTCGTCCGCCAGCTGCCGAATTTCATCCGCCACAACCGCAAAGCCCTTACCCGCTTCTCCCGCTCTTGCGGCTTCAATGGAAGCATTTAATGCAAGAAGATTGGTTTGACCGGAAATTGCATTAATGGAACCGATTACCGCCTGCATCTGTTCAATCACTGCCAACAGCGCAGACATATCGCTCTGCATTTTCTTAGAATCGCTTTCGGCATCCTTCGACAGTCGCTCAATACTAAGCACATTTTCCTCACTGCTTTCGATTGCCTGCAAACAATCCATGGTATTTCCGGAAATCTCGGTAATAGACTGTGCCAAAAGATCATGAGCCGCAGCCACCTGCTTGGTAACCAACGCCGCCTCGGCGGAAATATGATTCAAATCCGATGCAGCCCCTAACAAGCTTTCACTGAGGCCTTCCAATTCTTCCACACGATCGCTGACCTGCAAATCCAAGTTACTGATATTCATGGCAGAAGTCATGGTCTTCGTCAAAATACCTTCAAAAGCTGCTCTTCCGCTCAACAAACGGGTATGTATACTTACCAGTTCCGGACTTCCTCCCGTACTCTCCGTTTCCCTAAGACACGTAATCGCCTCAATTATTTTCTTATCTTTCCCTTTTCCCAACATAAGCAGTCCTCCTTTGTTTCACAACAGCAAATTCGTCTGCCGCAGAACCGTTGCACTGTTTCGAAGACGATTTGCGCTTTTACACAGTATACCACTTTTTGTGCAAAATGTACAGACGCTCACTCTTATTTTTGTCAATCTGCAGACTCTTTCTTGTTTTGGGAATAATTGGAAGATTATATGTCCATTTTCTTCTCATAACCTCGAGCTTCAGCATTCCTAAAAAGGGCCCCACCGAAACCGATGAGGCCCTAACCCTTAAGATTACTTCTTTCTCTTACATATATACCAATGCAAATTTCAGAACGAATAAGATTGCGATAATCGTTACCACAATGTCCTTCTTCTTATACTTACCGGTGCAAAGAGCAATCAGTACATAGGAGATTGCTCCGATACCGATACCGTTGGAAATGGAATAGGTCAGCGGCATCATAACTAAGGTAAGGAATGCCGGAACAGCGGAAAGCATATCCTCCATATCTACCTTTGCAAAGTTCTTAAGCATAAGAACACCGACGAAAATCAATGCCGGAGCGGTTGCGCATCCCGGAACAATGCTTGCCACCGGACTGAGGAATAAGCAAATCGCAAAGCATGCGGAAACCACAACACCGGTAAGACCGGTTCTGCCGCCTTCCGCAACACCGGACGCGGACTCAACGAAAGTAGTAACCGTACTGGTACCGAAGACAGAACCTGCCACAGTTCCCACAGAGTCAGCGGTCATTGCCTTGTCTACACGAATCGGGTCACCGTTTTCGTCAAGCATACCTGCCTGTGCACTTGCGCCGTACAGCGTACCTACCGTATCAAACATATCTACCAGACAGAAGGTGATAATCAACATAATCGCATTGAACACGCTACCTACATGAGCACCGGTAAATGCCTTTGCCCAAGCCTCGCCGTCCAAAAGACCGGTAATACCTACCGCACCGAAATCCTTGAAAGCCTGTCCCACACCGGAGATATCAAAACTCGGTGTCTGTGCGGTGAATACATAGTAAAGAACAGTAGAAGCAGCAATACCAATGATAATGTTACCCTTCACCTTCAACTTGTTCAGGATAGCAATAATAATGAAACCGATAAATGCCACCAATGCCGGAGCCACCTGGGTTGCCCAGTCACCGTCCTTGATGTTAACAAACTGCACCAGGGTATACTGATTTGCCTGAATGAGTCCTGCATTCTGCATACCGAGGAATGCGATAAACAGGCCGATACCGGCAGGAATTGCCTTCTTTAAGCAATCCGGCATCGCCTTTGCAATATACTCTCTTAACCCCGTAATACTTAAAATCAGGAATACAATACCGGAATGGTATCCCGTCATTACATCTTCTCCCGCGAAAAATGCGCCGGATACGAAACAAGTACAGAAAAACGCATTCAGACCCATACCACAC
>JAFTPY010000006.1 GCA_017463035.1 Lachnospiraceae bacterium | reverse complement strand
GAAAGTGTGGATAGAGGTGGACGAGAAGAATGCCGTGTATAAAAGTGTAAACGGTTCGTTATACAGCAAGGATGGGAAAATATTGTATCATTTGTGCGAGACAGGGAATGAGCCGATAAAAATAGAGGAAGGGACGGTACAGGTTCATGTTCCTGACTTCTATAAGGTCAGGTTTGGCACACATGAAGAATTATACATACCGAGTACCATAGAGCCGACGAAAGATCTTGTTACCCTGTTTAGCATAAATACAATCGATAAATTTATCGTGCCGGAAAAACTGAGAGACTTCATAAAAAAACTGGAAAAGGAAGAGCATAACATAATTGCATTTGGTATTTATGTGGAATATTATTAATTCCCGACCTGAAAAACAGTAAGAACAAAGGAGGCACAGAAGAATGCTGCTGAAGGACTATTTGAATTCAAAGGAAAACAAAAGAAGAATACTGATAGTATCTGACCTTAGTAAAGGAAATGCATTGCTTCGTAAGCATGAGGCAATGACCGAAAATCCGGTACATAACGTGACCTGTATGACGCTTACACAGACGGCAAATCAGATTTGGGTGTATATGCAGGCGGAGTCCGGATATACAAAGCAGGTGAGGATTCTGGACGGGACGGAAGCAATGATGCTGTTCCGAAGTGTTATCTTTAACAACCAAGAAAAGTTGCGTTATTTTAACGATGAAAATATGATGGACTTTGTTATGACGGAGGAGCTTTTTCAAAAGGCAAATCTGGTCAGGGGAAACGGATGGAACGGTGCGGAGGAAGAGATTGACAGTGCACGGATTGCGGACTTGAAGCTGTTGATTTCCGAGTATGAAAAGTGTTTGGCGGCTGAGAATCAAATGGACACGCTTGGGCTGTATCGATATGTGATTGCGGAGTTGGAGGACCGGAAGGAACTGTCTGCCCAGCTTTGGGATATTTTCGGTGCGGAAATCGCGTATCTTGTAGAGGAGACGGAGCGTTTTTCCGGTGTTCAGAAAACGTTTTTGGAGTTGTTAGTGAACGGGGAAGGGAAAAGAGTGGAGCTTTCGGAAACGAATCCGACGCCGGAAACGTTGACGGCGTGTAAGGCAAAGGCGGAGTTCTTTAAAGGCTACGGGTCCTTTAATGAGGCAAATTATGTGGTAAACGATATGATGGAGAAAGGTCTTTCCTTCGGTTCGGCGGAGGTGCTGTACAGTTCTGCGTCACAGCTTCCGGCCTTATCTGCGGCGTTGCGGGGGAACGGGATTCCCATGCGGGTGGTTTCTGACCGGTCTGCGGCAGATAACCCTTATCTTGCCATGACAAAGCGTATTTTGGAATGGGCGGGGGATGATTTTTCCGAGAAGGCATTGGAAGCGGTATTGGCCTGTCCGGTTGCCTGTGTGATGATTGCGGATGAGAATGGGGAAGAACGGAATGCGTTGGGGGGCAGGAGTTATTTCGACCATGTGCTTGTTGCGAGAAACCGCAGAGAGCAAAGCTTTACGCTGGGGTGGGGCTATGAAAGAAATTTGGAGTTTGTGGCCCATGAAAAGGCGCAGGAGAATGGGGAGAAGAGACTACCGTTACTGGATATGCACACCGCACTGCTGGACATTTTCGGAGAAAACGGAAGTGTCTGCAGTGAGACAAATAAGGTTCAGCCGATGACGGTTTACCGGAAACTGGTAAGCTTTATTGAGCGTTATACGGCGAAAGGTTACGAATATGCGGTAGGAATTGAAGAACTTCGAAGAATGGCGGAGGCGGCGGAGTTTGAAACGCGTTCGATGTCGCTTTCGGAAGTATTGGAGTTTATTGAGGGATTGTTGGAAACTGCTTCGGTAAAGGACGGTGAGTCTGCGGATGCGGTTACGGTGCGTTGCCTCGGGGATTGGAGCGTGTCGGAACGTCCGAATGTCTATGTCATCGGTTTGTCTCTTAAGGATATGCAGGGGAATACCACGGAGTCTCCGGTGCTTTCGGATGAAGAAATAGAGACCTTCCTGGGGAACGGTTTTAAGCCGACGGTGAAGCGGAAGGCGGAGTTACGGGAGAAGAATTTCTACCGGACATTGCAGTCATTTTCCGGAGAGCGGATTGTGTTCGGGTATTCCTCTTACGACACGGTAGGCTTTTGCGAAAACAATCCCTCCGGCTATTTCCGGGATTTGTTGCAGGCCTTTGGCGGAGGTGCGGTAAAGAATCTGAAGGAGTTTGTTTACGGCAATCCGGAGGAGGGAGCTCTCGGTGAGCGTAAAATCGACATTACGCCGAGAACTGTCTGTGAGATAAAGGAACAGACCAGCAACAGTGCTATGGAGGTGCTGTTGGATTGTCCGAAAAAATATGCGTATACGAAGGAGTTATATATCCCGGAGAATGAGTATACGGAAAGCAATTATGCGGCATGGCTGGATAGCCGGTTACGCGGTTCTTTCTTCCATGAGATTATGGAAAAGTATGCGAGAGCAAAGTTGATAAAGCCGGAGCCGGAAGCCTATGACGGTACGGCAGACGAAGAACTGATAATGCAGATTGCGGGAGAAATCAAGACGAAAATGCTGGCAGCGATGCCGGTAGCCGTTCCGAAACTGGCAGAGAGCGAGACGAAGCAATTGGTTGAGGAGGCTAAGTTGTATGTTCAAACGTTGCAGGGAGAGTTGAATGCGACGGGATGGAGAGTGTTGGCGGCTGAGCAGAGCTTTTTGGATGCGGTCTATAAGGTAAATGACTATACCGGGACAGAGTACAATTTTACCTTCTCGGGTATTATCGACCGGATTGATTACCGCGTGGATAAGAGCCTGAAAGAGATTCATCTTCGGATTGCGGATTATAAGACCGGAAGGCGGAGTTCGAAGGAGAGAGATGCCCGGCTCGGAAAGGTTCTTCAGCATGCCGTTTACAGAAACGCACTGATGGTAAACGGGAATTGTAAGGACGAACAGGGAAACGAACGACTGCTTTCGGAGGTGATGAGGGAGAAGGTTGCTTTGTTGGCGTCCTTGGCGGAT
>JAFTPY010000070.1 GCA_017463035.1 Lachnospiraceae bacterium | reverse complement strand
CGGAATAATCCGCAGACAGACAAACATTCTTTGCCTCCATCTCGCCGGAGTTAATAAGATAAAAGGAAACCGTTGCCGTTTCTCCCGGCTTTACATCCCCTAAAACCCGCATGTCATTGATTGCAAACTCCGCCGGCAGTTTTTCCTCTTCTACAATACCGGTAAAAGTAATGCTCTGGCTGTACTCCCTGTCTCCCTCCGTAATAATTCCGTCGGACCAGCCCCAATCTTCATATCGGAGCGTAAAATCATAGCTACCGATTTTTGCGGATTCCTTCGTTACAATTGAAAAGCATAACAGTGCGCCGCTGCTTGTTCCGATATAATTATGTTCGGTCTTTACCCAGCCGTTATCCTTATACACCTCTATCTGTTCGATTTCAAAGGGTGTATTCTCCGGCAAAACAGCCTCAAACTTCGGCATACGGATGACATCCTGTCTCGCCTTGACCGGAACCACAACATCGGTTACCTCTCCCGGTGTCAAATAAAACTTCGTATCTGCCTCTTTATCTACCATAAGATTGGAATGCTTGGTCGCTGCCTGCGCCAAAGGAAGTTCACGCATACCTCCGCATATTCCGCAAAACATAACTACAGCCATAAGCGCTGCCATAATTTTCTTCTTCATATCTTTTCCTTTCTGCCTTCCTTTATCCGTTCTCCTGCTACTCGGCATTCCTGTTTATTGTCACCGCATCACCGCCGCGATCTAACAACAATCTCTGGGAAACTTCTTTTAAATGCTCCTGCATATCCTCTCCCGCATCCCGGTCGGTTACCTCAACGCTCTGTATCTTTCCGTCCAAAATATGTATGATTTTATCCGCATATGCCGCCAAACTCCGGTCATGGGTAACCATGACAATGGTCTGGTTGTTGTCCCGTGCCATCTGCTTTATCAGCTCCATTACTTCGATGGTCGTTTTCGTATCCAGATTTCCTGTAGGCTCATCGGCAAACACGATTTCCGGCATTGCCACAAAGGCTCTGGCGATACCGACGCGCTGCTGCTGTCCTCCGGACATTTCCTTCGGCTTATGGGCCAGTCTGCTGCCCAGTCCCACCTTGACTAACATCTCCTTTGCCAGCTTTCTCCGTTTCTTTCCGGGCACCCTTTTAAACACAAGAGGGAACTCCACGTTCTCCAAAGCAGTCATGGAATTAATCAAATTATAGGCCTGAAATACAAAACCCAGATGCCGTTGCCTGAATCTGGCCAGACTGTTTTCATTCATTTTCGGAATATTTTTCCCTTTGATTATAATCTTTCCGGAAGTCGCCTTCTCGATACCCGCCATTAAATTCAAAAGTGTCGACTTACCGGAGCCTGAGGTGCCCAGGAGGCAACAAAACTCACCTTTTTTTATATCGAAGCTGACATTATCCACCGCATAAATCTTTTCGTTCCCCATACGGTAAATCTTGCTCACGTTTACCAACTCGATAATCTTTTCAGGTTCATTACCCATGAGTAGTGTTGTCCTCCTTTACACCGCATTTATCCGCAATCTCTATTCCCACCTATCATATACGAACGGATATCCACGAAACCTATTGTATCACGCAAATGTAAAAAAAAACAGTATATAAATTCTTAATAATTTATTACGATTGTTAAGTTCTTATTCGTTGGAGCGTGTCCCTCTCTTGATTTTTCTCTAAAAATTGTGTATAATATTATTGTAAAATCAAGCTGTTTTATGTACATCTTATAGCATCCGAAAGGGGGGCTTTTTATGAATAAAGTCATTACAATCAGCAGACAATACGGCAGCGGCGGCAGGGAAATCGGCAAGAAGCTGGCTGAAAAGCTTGGGATTCCGTTCTACGACAACGAACTGATTACCAGAGCCGCACAGGAAAGCGGCTTCGCAGAGGCAGTTTTTGAAAATGCCGAGAAAAAGGCTACCAACAGCCTGCTCTACTCCATTGCTATGGGTATGAGTTCCTACGGCAGTCAGGATTTGGGCTTTTCCAATCTTTCCTTGGATGACCGCATTTATCTTGCCCAGTCCAACGTCATCCGTAAGGTAGCGGAAGAGGGTCCTTGTATCGTTATCGGCCGCTGTTCCCATTATGTTCTGAAGGATTTGGAAAACGCCGTTCATCTTTTCATCCATGCAGATATGCCGTTCCGTATCGAACGTGCCATCCGGGTGGAAGGCGTTGATCCGGCCCAGGCGGAAGAAGTCGTTTTAAAGAACGACAAACGCCGTGCCAACTACTACAACTATCACTCCGGCGAAAAGTGGGGCATCGCCTCCAACTATCACCTTTCCGTAGACAGCAGCCTCTTCGGCATCGACCGTACCGTAGACTGTATTTATAACTTTTTAAAAACTCTGTAAAAACAAAGCGGGGCTGACGCATCTTTTGCATGCGCGGCCCCACTCTTGCGATAAGAGAACCTTACAGAAAATAGTTGCGGCGTATATAGTTCATTTTTTAGAGCGCAACGCTCCGGGAAAGCAAAAATAAACTATATACGCCGCAACTATTTTAATCTATAATGCTTCTAAACTTTATCGCAAGAGTTCGCCACGCCCGAGGCCGCCGCACATGGAAGGATGCATCAGCCTCGCCTTTTTTAAAATCCGTACAATTCCAGCTCATCCATCCACTCCTGATACAGTTCAAGAATCTCTTCGTTCCAGCCGTAGCTGTCAAGGTTCTCCTGCACCTCTTCGGCCCAGGTCAGCACTGCCATTAAATACAGCATGGCTTCCTTTTCTTCCAATTCGGCAAAAGTCTCCTCAAACTCCATAAAGAACAGCTCACTGAACATTGCAAAGTCTTCCGGCGTCTCTATGGCATCCAGCCGTGCGCTCAATTCCTTAATTTCCGTCTTAAACATGGCACCGTCACCGAACAACAACGCCGCATCGCCATAATCCCCTCTCTCGTACAGCAACTCCAGAATAAGAAGCCATTCCTCCGCATCCAGGGCAATGTCCTCCTCATCCCAACCGCCGATCCAGGATTCCAGTTCCTTCGTATATGCCTCCAGGGTCCTTTCATCCATATCGTAAACACGATCTTCTACTTCTTCCTCAAGATAATCCAGAAAATCCATAAAATCGTAAGCATCCCGCACCTTATTCAGCTCATCACTGAACACTGCGATATCCGCATCGAATTTTCCTTTTTTCTTTACTACGTTTACACGAAGCTTGCACTTTTTACCGCTGCCGTCCTTTGCCTCCACCGTAATAATGGCGGTTCCTGTTTTCAATGCCTTTAAGGTACCGTATTCGGAAACCGATACGATCTGCGGTCTGGAAGATGTATACTTCACCGTCTTATCAGTGGCCGTATGCGGTAAAATTTCCGGGTCAAGGGAATAGCTGCGGTCAAGACGCAGGGTCAACTCCGATTCCTCCAATGCCAAGGTCTCCACATAAATAAGCGGCGTACAATCCGCAATAATATAGGTGCCCGGCTGGAACATCTTGAATTCGTAATAGCCGTCCTTTAAGAATTCACCGTTCATCTGTGCCATAATGGTTTTCCGGTTGGTCGTATAGAACACCGCGAATTGTTTCTTGTCATAGCCCGCAGGCACCGACACCTTCATGGTCATCGGAAGATGCACCTCCATCTCCGGATCATCAAATACAACCTCAAAGGCCAGATATTCATCTGTCTGCACCAGACGATGCATTGCCTTTTCCACCAGCTTCTTATCCAGTTTTTCGATGAAAACCGCAGTTTTATCCGCCTTTGCACCGATGGCAAGCTTAATACGACTGTACACTCCGCTGTCCCTGATTACTTCCTCTATGCCGGAGGAATAATCGATAATCTCCGCCTCCACACCGCGTACATTGATCCGTGAAATCTTTCCGTCACAATGAACCGTAAGCAGATTGTCTCCGATTTTATAAATCACGGAACTGGAAAGAGTAAAATTGGTGACCGTATCCTTTGTCCCGTCGTTAAAGGTCGCCGTTACCTTGATATCCTCCGAGGACACAGAGGTACCAATTACTACCGGAAGGCCCGTATATTCTGCCTTAATCGAAACAATCTTCTTTGCAAGACCGTTAATCTTAACCTCCGCAGACATCTCGCCGTAGGACACCAGCACCGTATTGCTTCCTTCCTTCTGAATCACGGACGGTATCACTTCAAAGGTGGTTATCCTCTCCGTTGTATTATCGTTATAAAATATGCTGACATAAAAATCATCCCGGTCCGGAGCATTTCCCACAATCACGGACGGTCCGCTGTATCTGGCATACATACTGCGAGGTACTCTTTCCTCTTTTCCCCTGACCGTAAACTTTGTCGTCTCACCTTCGTAATATACGGTAAATTCGTTCACTCCGATTTCGCTTACCAACATATCGGATAATATGTAATCCTCTACCGTTTCTCTTGTACCGTCGCTGTAATAGGCCTGTACAGTAATCTTCTTCCGGTCCAGACTCTCTCCGACGGTCACGCTGTTTTCGGAATAACGGGCAATCACCTGCTGCACTTCCTTACCGGTTACCGTAAAGGTCCCGGTTACACCGTCGCATAACACCGTAATACGGTTGTTGCCCCGTTCCGCCACCACATAGGTAGACAACGCATAATCCTTGATTTTTACGTAGCTTCCGTCCGTATACAGACCCATTACCGTCAATTTTTCCAAATCAATGGAATGCCCCACCAGAAGCGTTTCTCCGGTGTACACCGCCGTAATGGACGCCAAACGTTTCTCCGCAGCCTCCGCCTTTTTTCCTGCTCCGGTGGCAAAAAGTACTGCCGCTATAAGTAAAAGCATTGCTATGCCGAATTTCACTATTCTTCTGTTCTTCATGCCGCACCTCCTATAGGACATACTATCCCATATGATATATCGGCTGAAGAGTATGAAAACTTAACTCTTCATAAAAAATACATTGATAACCGCCGTCGCAAGCAACGAATACGCAGCGGCATCGGGCGTGGCAGACTCTTGCGATTGACACAGCACTTCGGATAGAAATGGCTGAGGGTAATAGGATTTATTTTTGATTTCCCGAAGGGGCGCGCTGTTAGCGCAGTCGAAATCACCTCCTAGCGGTTCTAAGTCTCGAGGCCACACCCGAGAGACGTTTAGAACCGGTTGAAGGAAGTTTGACGGAGCGTTGCGCTTTAAAAAATAAATCCTATTACCCTCAGCCATTTCCGACAAGGTCCCCCAATCGCAAGAGTGGGGCTGCGCATTTATCACCTGCGACAGCCCCACCGATCTATGCTCAAGCAGTCGGCAAATCTTGTACCTTACCATGCTCGCGCAACATATTTCCAGTAAAACATACCGACTGCATATTTTCCCTTTGAAATATGTACCGCGGTCCGGAACCGGTCCGTTTCCCCGCCTGCGGGAGCGGCCCCATTGCCGCTCCCCGTATATCTCAATCTATGATACCCTGCTTGGATTTGTTCCTAATCGAAAAAACATCACATAAAACTACTGCAAAAACAGCATCGGATTTACTGCTTCGCCCTTCTCCAAAACCTGAATATACACTCCGGTTCCATCCTCCGCATAATACCGGCTTGGAGCCGCTACCGTCGCAAATACCGTACCCGCATCCACGAAATCGCCTTCCTTTACCGTTACATCGGAAAGCATGCCGTACACAATCTCATGATCCTCGGAAACACGCATAGTTACCGTAGTACCGGTCTTGAGTTCTTCAGTGATTGCCGTAACAATACCGTCGGCTGCGGCTGCCACATGGGTTCCCTGTACACTTTCCAAATAAACCGCATCACTGGTACGGTAGGAGTCCAGCGTCTTATGATAAATCGCATGGTCCGGGCTGAAGGAAAGAAGCGCCTCTCCGGTCACCGGCCAAAGCATACCCGTTTCCGCAGAGAAATTCAACCCCTTAATCACACCGTCCGGATTTAATACCGCCGCATCCTCCGGTGTCTCATTGTCCGCAACCTGTGTTGCATCTGCGGTCTGCACGGTTGGCTTTTGCTGCTCCTGCGGTCCTTCCGTATCCTGCTTCGGTGCCGCTGTCGGAATCGGCGTTACCTGCTTTGCCACATCCTGTCCCACAGCTCCCGTCGGCTTCTGCACACCCGGTGTCGGGGTGGCATTTAAATCGATGTTATTCGGTGTTTTCCCGTCCTTCGGATTCATCAGCCCCACCGCCAAAGCGCCCAGGGCAATCAAGGTCACTGCTCCGAATGCAGCTACCGGCCGCATTCCTTTCTTCATTTTCTGATCTTCCGTCTTTCTTGTCATCTCTTCCACGCCTCTCTTTCAAACTATCAGCAAGGAAGCCTTCGCCACCCCGCAATTTCTTTCTTCGCAAGTATAGTTTCACCCGAATTCAAAGAAATATACGAAGACAAAAAAGAAAAAAGCGAAAGATATCCGGAGAAACCTCCGCACAAACTTCGCTTCGTTCCTAATACT
>JAFTPY010000069.1 GCA_017463035.1 Lachnospiraceae bacterium | reverse complement strand
TCAGTTTTCCATACCTTTTGAAAATCCATAACCATTTCGTTTTAAGAAACATCCCTCAACTTGCGAAAGAGCTTACCACCGATGGTAGGCTCTTTGTTGTTTCGGGAATTTGCTGAAATTATGGCGGCATTTTTTGCACATTACCCCCTTTTCTTTCCATACAAAAAGTGCTATACTATATCCTATATACTTAAAAATGAGAAAGTGTGCCCAAAGCCGGTGAGATACCGCGCGGAAGGCTGACCTTGAAAGGAGACACTTATGAAGAAGGTAGAGGATTATATCAGAACGATTCCGGATTTTCCGGAGGAAGGGATTATGTTCCGTGATATTACGACGGTGTTGCAGGATGCGGACGGATTTGCACTGGCCATTGATGAGATGCAGAAGCTGCTTGCGGATACCGAGTTTGATGTGATTGTGGGTGCGGAATCCCGCGGATTTATTTTCGGTGCTCCTTTGGCGTACAATATGAAAAAGGCCTTTGTTCCGGTGCGGAAAAAGGGCAAGCTTCCGTGTGAGACCGTTGAGGCTACGTATGACTTGGAGTACGGCACCGCTACTATCGAGATGCATAAGGATTCCATCAAGCCGGGTCAGAAGGTTGTGATTGTGGATGATTTGATTGCTACCGGCGGCACCATTGAGGCGGCTGCAAAGCTTATCGAAACGCTGGGCGGCGAGGTGGTTAAGATTGTATTTTTATTGGAATTGGCAGGTTTGGAAGGAAGAGCCAGACTGTCTAAATATGAGGTAGAGACTGTTGTAACGTATCCGGGGAAATAAGGACGGATGCTCCGTGAAAATGCACTGTGGCAAAGTGTGAGTTGTCGCAGACATAGAAGTTCACAAGAAAGTTTTAGCGTGGGTTTTGCATAAAAGGCAATTTGCCGGAGTAGGGGGCAACATGGATACTGAGTTAAAAGAGAAAACGGGAAATAAAATTAAGCGTGTGGATGAGAAGGAGCTGAGTACGCCGGCGGATTTTACCAGTCCGGAGGTGTTGTATCAGAAACTGATGGAGGCCATTAAGGCCTATCATCCGTCCACGGATTTATCGATGATTGAGAAGGCCTATCATCTGGCGGACGAGGCTCATAAGGGGCAGCTTCGTAAGTCGGGAGAGCCTTATATCATTCATCCGATTTGTGTTGCCATTATTTTGGCGGAGCTGGAGCTGGATAAGGAGACCATTACGGCCGGTATTTTACACGATGTGGTGGAGGATACCGATTATACCGTGGAACAGATTACCGAGATGTTCGGCAGTGAAGTGGCTCTTTTGGTAGACGGTGTAACGAAACTGACACAGCTCAATTATTCGAAAGACAAGGTAGAGCTTCAGGCGGAGAACCTTCGTAAGATGTTTCTTGCCATGGCAAAGGATATCCGCGTGATTTTGATTAAGTTGGCGGACCGCTTGCACAATCTGCGTACTCTTCAGTACCAAAAGCCGGAGAAGCAGATTGAAAAGGCCCGGGAGACCATGGACATCTATGCGCCGCTGGCGTCACGTCTCGGTATTTCCAAAATTAAGGTAGAGCTGGATGATTTGTCCCTGCGGTATCTGGAACCGGAGGTTTGTGAGGAGCTGGAGGAGAAAATCGCCCTTCGTAAGGAGGAGCGTACCAAGTTTATTAACGGCATTATCGAAGAAGTGGGCGAGCAAATCCGGAATGTCGGCATTGAAGCCGAAATTACCGGTCGTGTAAAGCACTTTTTCAGTATTTATAAAAAGATGGTGAACCAGAACAAGACGCTGGACCAGATTTACGATTTGTTCGCGGTGCGTATTATCGTGAATTCCGTAAAGGACTGCTATGCGGCTTTGGGTGTGATTCACGAGATGTACAAGCCGATTCCGGGACGTTTTAAGGACTATATCGCTATGCCGAAGGCAAACATGTACCAGTCGCTGCATACGACCTTAATCGGTCCGAACGGTACGCCGTTTGAGATTCAGATTCGTACTTTTGATATGCATCGTACGGCGGAATACGGTATCGCGGCTCACTGGAAATATAAGGAAACCCAGAGCGGAGCAAAGAGCTCCGATACGGAAGAAGAGAAGCTGGCTTGGCTTCGTCAGATTCTGGAATGGCAACAGGATATGTCGGACAGCAAGGAGTTTTTAAGCTCCATCAAGGACGATTTGGATTTGTTCTCCGACCGTATTTACTGTTTTACTCCGACGGGAGACGTAAAGAACCTTCCGGCAGGGTCCTGTCCGGTGGATTTTGCCTACGCGATTCACAGTGCGGTAGGTAATAAGATGGTAGGTGCCAGAGTCAACGGAAAGCTGGTGCCGATTGAATATGAACTGCAAAACGGTGACCGTATCGAGATTATTACCTCACAGAATGCCAAGGGACCGAGCCGGGACTGGCTTTCCATTGTAAAGAGTACCCAGGCGAAAAATAAGATTAATCAGTGGTTTAAGACCGAATTAAAGGATGATAATATTGTTCGCGGAAAGGAACTGCTTTTGGCCTATTGTAAGGCGAAGGGCATACAGTTTTCTGATTTGTCCAAGCCGGAGTTTTTGGATGTGTGCATGCGGAAGTACGGCTTTAAGGATTGGGATTCTGTGCTGGCGGCCATCGGCCACGGCGCCTTAAAGGAAGGTCAGATCATAAACCGTCTTCAGGAAGAGTACAATAAGAAGGCAAAGAAGGAAGTTACCGATGAGACGCTTTTGGAGAATATCGGCAGCAATAAGACCGCAAAGCCGATGGCCAGAGCCAAAGCGGGGATTATTGTACAGGGGCTTGATGATGTGGCGGTACATCTTTCCAAGTGTTGTTCTCCGGTGCCGGGGGATGAGATTATCGGTTTTGTAACCAGAGGCCGCGGTGTTTCCGTCCATCGTACGGATTGTATCAATATCATCAATGCGTCGGAAGAAGACAGACACCGCATGATTACGGCGGAGTGGAGTATGCCGGAGGGCGAAAAGGCATCCGAGAGCTACTACGCGGAGCTGATTATGTATGCAAATAACCGCAGCGGCGTGCTTTTGGATATTTCCAGAATTTTTACGGAGAACAAGATTGATATTATGTCCTTAAATTCCCGTACCAGTAAGCAGGGAACAGCAACCATTACAGTGGGCTTTAACGTAAAGGGAAAAGAGCAGTTACAATACCTGATTGCAAAGCTGGGTGCGGTGGAGAGTATTATGGATGTAACCCGTACCACGGGCTAAGGACGAGGCAGGAAAGGATTTGCTATGAAGATATACGGTATCAGGGTCAGTGTGTTTTCTACCAACTGTTATCTGGTGAAGAATGAGGAGACAGGGGAAGGCTTTTTGATTGACCCGGGCGATTATGCAGAGAAGATAATCGAATTGATAAGGGAAAAAGAAGTCAAACTGACGGCTATTTATCTGACCCACGGACATCTGGACCATATGATGGCAGCGGAGCGGGTGAAAGCCGAGTTTAATGTGCCGGTGTATTGCCATGAGGCAGAGCTTGCGGTTTTGGCGGATCCGGTACAAAATCTGACGAGCCGTTTTATGCGCAGCGGATATGTGTTTACGGATGTCATCGGTTTAAAGGACGGCGCGGAGTTTGTTGCGGCAGGATTGCCGGTAAGGTTACTTCATACTCCGGGACATACGCCGGGAGGCTGCTGCTATTACCTGTATGAGGACGGCTATTTGTTCTCCGGGGATACGTTGTTTTTCCGCAGCATCGGTAACACGGAGTTTCCGGGAGGAAGTATGGGGACGCTGGCCCGCTCCATTCGTGAGAAGCTGTATACCCTTCCGGAGGAGACGAGAGTTTATGCCGGACACGGAGAGTCCACGGATATCGGTTCGGAAATGCGGGAAAACCCTTTTGTACCGAGCTTATAGTGAATAAAGAAGGATAGAACTATGATTCGATTACATTTGACCAACGAGTCTTTTGAACAAGATATACGGCCTCTTATCAAGTCCTTTTTTTCGAAGGAGGAGCTGCTGGTTTCTTTCGGAGAAACACTGGGGAAAGAGCAGGTAACGGCGTCTGTCGGGAGGCCGGACAGTAAGATGGCGGATGCCGGGAAAACGGGCAGTGACGAAACTGCGGATTTAGGACGATATCTGCTTACGGGTAAATGGCAAGAGGAGGGCTTTACCCTTTCTCTTTACCGGGGCGGAGATTTGACCTGCGCGGTGCAGCGGGAAGAAAAAAAGGTGCCGATTACGGAACGGAAGAAGTTCCGGGACGAGGTAAAGCGTGCCGTATACCGGATGTTGTCCGCAGAGACAGGAAAGGAGCTTCCGTGGGGGACTTTGACCGGTGTGCGTCCGGTAAAGCAGGTATTAGAACGCCTGGAAGCGGGAGAAGCAGCAGAATCCATTGATACGTTTTTAAAAGAAGAATATTATTGTTCGGAAGAAAAGAGAGCGTTAAGCCTTGCGGTAGCGGCAAAGGAAAAGGAGTTGCTTACGGCGATTGATTATAAGAACAGCTACAGTCTGTATGTGGGGATTCCTTTTTGTCCGACCACATGTCTGTATTGTTCGTTTACTTCTTATCCGTTATCCCGGTTCGGACATCAGACCGGTGCTTATGTAGAGGCTTTGAAAAAAGAGATAGAGGCAAGTGCGGAACTGTTGGCAGACAAACGACTGGCAACGGTTTATTTCGGTGGAGGAACGCCGACTGCTCTTTCGGCGGAGGACCTTCGGGATGTAATTCGTACCGTAAAGAAGTATTTTCCGACGGAACAGATTGCAGAGTGGACGGTAGAAGCCGGACGTCCGGATACGATTACCTCGGAGAAGCTGCAGATGCTTTATGATGAGGGAATCAGTCGTATTTCCATTAACCCGCAGACTATGAATCAGAAGACGCTGGATGTCATCGGCAGACAGCATACCACGGAGGATATTTGCAGAGCCTACGAGGAAGCCAG
>JAFTPY010000068.1 GCA_017463035.1 Lachnospiraceae bacterium | reverse complement strand
TTAATCGAAAAGATTGCGGAGCTTGTCCGTGATAAGAAAATCGACGGTATTACCATGGTTCGTGACGAATCCGACCGTGAAGGTATGCGTATTTGTATCGAGCTTCGCCGTGATGTAAACGCAAATGTAATTTTAAATCAGTTATATAAGCACACCCAGCTGCAGGATACTTTCGGTGTAATTATGCTTGCGTTGGTAGACGGAGAACCGAAGGTACTTTCTCTTCCGGAGGCGTTGAACGTATACTTAAAGCATCAGGAAGAAGTAGTAACCCGTCGTACCCGTTACGATTTAAATAAGGCAGAAGAGCGTGCTCATATTTTAAGAGGCTTGCTCATTGCTCTGGATCATATCGATGAGGTAATTAAGATTATACGTGCCTCCAAAAACGGCCAGGAAGCAAAGGAGAAGTTAATCGAGCGTTTCGGTTTGGATGATGTGCAGGCTCAGGCAATCATCGATATGCGTCTCCGTGCTTTGACCGGTTTGGAAAGAGAAAAGATTGAACAGGAGTATGCAGAGCTGATGCAGAAGATTGCGGAGTTTAAGGCAATCCTTGCGGATGAAAAGCTTCTTCTCGGTGTTATTCGTAAGGAAATTATGGAGATTTCCGATAAGTACGGTGATGACCGCAGAACCTCCATCGGATTTGACGAGGATGACTTTACGGATGAGGATCTGATTCCGAACGAGCTTACCGTAATTGCCATGACGAAGCTTGGATATATCAAGCGAATGACCATTGATAACTTTAAGAGCCAGCATCGCGGCGGTAAGGGTATCAAGGGAATGCAGACCATTGAGGATGATTATATCGAAGAGCTGTTTATGACAAAGACACACCATCATATTCTGTTCTTCACCAATAAGGGTCGTGTATATCGTATCAAGGGGTATGAGATTCCGGAGGCCAGCCGTACGGCAAGGGGTACCGCGATTATTAACCTGTTGCAGCTGATGCCGGAGGAAAAGGTAACCGCAATTATTACGCTGAAGGAATTTGATGACGAGCGTTACCTGTTTATGACCACAAAGTCCGGTATTGTAAAGAAGACAAAGATTAAGGACTATGCAAATATTCGTAAGACCGGTTTGATTGCCATGAATCTTCGTGAGGATGATGAACTCATTGAGGTAAAGGCAACCAACGGTGAGAAGGATATTGTACTTGTTACCAAGTACGGTATGTGTATCCGTTTCAACGAAAGAGATGTACGTTCTACCGGTCGTGCTTCCATGGGTGTGATCGGTATGACATTGGATGATGGTGACGAAATTGTTGCAATGCAGATGAATACCCAGGGTGAGCATCTCCTTACGGTATCCGAGAACGGTTACGGAAAGCGTACCGAAATGGATGAGTTTAAGGTACAGCACCGTGGCGGTAAGGGTGTGAAGTGCTATAATATCATGGAAAAGACCGGTAACTTAGTAGGAGCCAAGGCAGTAACTCCGGGTCAGGAAATCATGATTATTACCAATGCAGGTATTATCATCCGTATTACAGTGGACGATATCAGTGTTCTGGGACGTATTACCTCCGGTGTAAAGCTGATTAATATGGATACCGAAAAGGATATTCATGTTGCAAGCTTTACAAAGGTAAAGGAAGCGGAAGGCGAAGCTGCGGTAGAGCAGCTGGAGCAGGATATGCAGGCAGAAAATGAAACGGTAGTTGCCGAAGAGGATACGCCGGACGAGCAGGAATAATTTCTTGTTTTAAAGAACTGTAATTTGTGCAATGAAACCGTGCAGGTGCGATTCATCGCCTGCACGGTTTTTGTGTAGGAGAAGTGCTGCCGGCACAATTTATTGGTAGAAAGAGGTGTTTTATTTATGAGAGCAATACATACGGATCTTATTAAAGAAGCAGTAAAAGAAATGTGCATTGAAGCAAATCTTGTGTTATCTCCGGATGTAGAAAGCCGGATTTATGCTGCGGAGCAGGAAGAAACCGCAGAACTGGGAAAAAAGATATTGTCTCAGTTAAAAGAGAATATGGAGATTGCAAAGGCAGAGAGTATCCCGATTTGTCAGGATACCGGTATGGCCATTATCTTTTTGGAAATCGGTCAGGAGGTACATCTGGAAGGAGATTATCTGGAGGATGCGGTAAATCAGGGCGTCAGGGAAGGATATACGGAGGGGTATTTGCGAAAGTCCGTAGTGGGAGATCCGCTTTTGCGTGTAAATACAAAAGATAATACGCCGGCTGTGATTCATACAAAGATTGTTCCGGGAGATAAAGTCAGAATTACAGTGGCACCGAAGGGCTTCGGCAGCGAAAATATGAGCCGGGTATGTATGTTAAAGCCTGCGGACGGAGAAGAAGGTGTAAAAGAAGCGGTATTGGAGACGGTACGCTTGGCGGGACCGAATGCCTGTCCGCCGATGGTTGTGGGTGTCGGAATCGGAGGCAGCTTTGAAAAATGTGCGCTTCTTGCCAAGAAAGCGTTAACTCGGAATCTGGATACCCGTTCCGAACTTCCTCACATTCGTGCCATGGAAGAAGAATTATTAAAAAAAATCAACGAATTAAATATCGGTCCGGGAGGATTGGGCGGAAGAACAACCGCTTTGGGAGTGAATATCGAAACCTATCCGACGCACATAGCGGGCTTGCCGGTGGCAATTAATATTTGCTGTCACGTAAACAGACATGCGGTTCGGGAACTATAAGAAATGATTGATATGTTCAAATATTAGGATGAATCACCGGAAAAGCAGGGATTTTAGTGGATAAGTAGGTGGAAATTAACATATTACCTGTGGATAAGTGAAAAAATAGTGGATAACTATAGGTATAAAGACCTAATATTGAGGAAAAACAAGATAAAAAAGAAAGAGTAAAGATAAATGCAAAAGAAAGAACTACATAAATAAAAGAAGGAAGGGAAAGGATAAGATGGAGAAACAATTGCAGACTCCTCTTACAAAAGAGAAGGCAAAAACATTTGCGGCAGGAGACTATGTATATATTACGGGTACCATCTATTCCGCACGGGATGCTGCTCATAAACGTTTGACGGAAGCATTGGAAAAGGGAGAAAAGCTTCCTCTTCCTTTAGAAAATGAAATTATCTATTATCTGGGACCGACACCGGCACGTCCGGGCCAGGTCATCGGTTCTGCGGGACCGACCACATCCAGCCGTATGGATAAGTATGCTCCGGCACTTCTGGATTTGGGACAAACCGGCATGATCGGAAAAGGAAGACGTTCCGATGCGGTAATTGCTTCCATGAAAAAGAATTCGGCAGTCTATTTTGCGGCTGTGGGAGGAGCGGGTGCGTTACTTTCCAAGTGTATTAAAAAGGCGGAAGTGATTGCATACGAGGATTTGGGAGCGGAAGCAATCTATAAATTAGAAGTAAAAGACTTCCCAGTAATTGTGGTGATTGATAGCGAAGGAAACAATTTATACGACATGTAGTGGTTGCTTCTTTTATATAGAAGAAACTGTAAAAAATTGTTACGAAAAAATGCAAAATAATCGTTGACAAGGAAGGGATTCCTTGCTATAATGAACAATGCGTCGACAAAAAGGCGGATAACTGAATACCTTGGAAAGGCACTTCAGAAGTGGAGAAATACTCAAGAGGCTGAAGAGGCGCCCCTGCTACGGGTGTAGGTCGGGCAACCGGCGCGAGGGTTCAAATCCCTCTTTCTCCGTTCCTTTTTCAAGCTGGTTTTCGAAAAGAAAAAAAGTTGAAAAAAGGTATTGACAGATAAACACTTCGGTGTTATACTGTGAAAGCTGTCGAAACGAAGCGAAAGTTTAGAAAGTTTTGAAAAACAAAAATTTCAAAATAATTTTAAAAAGTGCTTGACAAACACAAGTAAGTGTGGTAAACTGGTTAAGCTGCTTCGGTAAAAAGAGAACAGCAAAAAGCAATGAACCTTGATAATTAAACAGTAAGACAACCCTGAAAATTCATTTGAAATTTTCATTCTGAGAAGACGAGAAATCGTACCTCAGAAACAGTAAAGTCCGAAAGGACAACGGAACAAACCTTTGCTT
>JAFTPY010000067.1 GCA_017463035.1 Lachnospiraceae bacterium | reverse complement strand
TGCAGTTGTCCATAATGAACAGTCTTGCCTCACGACATCTTGCGATAGCGCCTTCTACGATAGGTCTGGTCAGACCGTGAATCTTAATATCCATCTGGATAGCGGTAATACCTTCTGTGGTACCGGTTACCTTAAAGTCCATATCGCCGAAGAAGTCCTCAAGACCCTGGATATCGGTTAACAATACATAATCATCATCGGTATCGCCGGTTACGAGACCACAGGAAATACCTGCTACCATCTTACGAATCGGAACACCTGCAGCCATCAGGGACATACAGGAAGCACAGGTAGATGCCATGGAAGTAGAACCGTTGGACTCGAAGGTCTCGGATACAGTACGGATTGCGTACGGGAACACATCCTCGGTCGGAAGAACCGGAAGGAGTGCTCTCTCAGCCAGTGCACCGTGACCGATTTCACGACGTCCCGGACCTCTGGAAACCTTGGTCTCACCTACAGAGTAGGACGGGAAGTTGTAATGATGCATGTAACGCTTGGACACTTCGTTCTCATCAAGACCGTCAAGCTTCTGCGCATCGGAAAGCGGAGCCAAAGTGGTTACGTTACAAATCTGGGTCTGACCTCTGGTGAACATAGCGGAGCCATGTACACGCGGGATAATATCAACTTCTGCAGCAAGTCTGCAGATCTGGGTAAGCTCTCTGCCGTCCGGACGCTTGTGATCCTTTAAGATCATCTTACGAACGGTCTTCTTCTGATACTGGTAAATTGCCTCGCCAAGCACTGCAAGCCACTCTTCGTTATCAGCGAAAGCCTCTTCTAACTTCGCGGTAATCTGACGGATGTTCTCCTCACGAACCTGCTTCTCATCGGTAAATACAGCCTCTTCCATCTCTGCCGGCGGAACAAGCTCCTTAATTGCTGCGAATAACTCTTCCGGAACCGCACAACTGGTGTAGGTGTGCTTTTCCTTACCGCACTCAGCAACAATCTTATCGATGAAAGCGATTACCTGCTGGTTAATCTCGTGAGCGGCATAAATTGCCTCAATCATCTTTGCTTCCGGAACTTCGTTTGCACCTGCTTCGATCATGATAACCTTATCACGGGTGGAAGCTACGGTAAGCTTTAAGTCGGAAACCTTGTTCTGGGAAGAATTCGGATTGAATACGAACTCTCCGTTAATCATACCAACCTGGGTGGTAGCGCACGGACCGTCAAACGGAATATCGGAAATCGCAACTGCGATTGCGGAACCCAACATAGCGGTAAGCTCCGGGCTACACTCCGGGTCTACGGACATAACCATGTTGTTTAAGGTAACGTCGTTTCTGTAATCCTTCGGGAACAACGGACGCATCGGACGGTCGATTACACGGGAAGTAAGGACAGCGTTCTCGGAAGCCTTACCCTCTCTGCGGTTGAAACCGCCCGGAATCTTACCTACTGCGTACAACTTCTCCTCGTACTCTACGCTGAGCGGGAAGAAATCGATACCCTCACGCGGCTTCTCGGAAGCCGTTGCGGTGGAAAGCACCGTCGTGTCACCATAGTGCATAAAAGCTGCACCGTTTGCCTGTGCGGCAACTCTGCCGATATCTACGGTCAAAGTTCTGCCTGCGAGTTCCATAGAAAAACTCTTGAATGCCATAACTAATCTCCTTTGAATTTTTACTTGCGGAGATTGCCGAAACAACTGGAAAACACACCGGAACCGATATGCTTTTCAGAAGTCTCGGGATATATCTCCGCTAAATATATATGATACCACAAAATGTGGAAAAAGAAAAGCACTTTTTTCGAAATCCGTGTATCCATACTTCGTTATTCCAAATAAAACTACTTGCATCTTATCAAATCTATGATATAATAAGAGTAGAAAAAGGCAATCGCCACAGAGTGGTTGACCTTAGTTGAGAGTAAAAAGCCTTCCCTCACTCGCCAAAGTACAGGGAAGGTTTTTTGTTGCTATATTATTGACAAACTAAAACAATGAATGTCAACAATGCCAGAAGGAACATTCCGAAGGACATCAAATCCTTAAAATCAAAACGATTCTTCATCGGCATCACCTCCATTCCGTTCGAATGAAGGTCACCCACCCTTTACCATACGGTATGTACACGATTGCCGATAGCCTATCGGCTACTAAATATTATTATACCACAAAACACACCAGAACACAAGTTCTATTTAACATTTTTCAATCTTTATTATCCGAATAATTTGCTAAAAGTTCTTGACAGCTAACAACCATTAGCTTATACTTATCTCTGTTATCTAATATTTATTAGCTTTCTAAAACTAGCAAACGAAAACACTTTTATGAAACGAGGTTTCCATGAATACAAAATCAAGAATTTTAGATTCTGCACTGACCCTTTTTTCCGAAAAGGGCTACCACTCTGTCTCCGTTGCCGAAATTGCAGATGCAGTAGGCATCAAAGCTCCGTCCCTTTACAAACACTACAAAAGCAAACGGGATATTTTTAACGGCATTCTATCCGAGATGCAGACAAGATATGAGAAACAGACAGCAACATTACAGATGAACGGAAGCAATGCCGCTGTAGACGCAGACATTTTTTCATCTGTTTCGGAAGATACCTTAATTCAAATGGGTATCGGCCTATTCACCTACTTTTTGCATGATGACTATGTATGTAGATTCAGAAAAATGCTGACGATTGAACAATTTCATAACGCGGAACTGACCACGCTTTACACCAAACAATATACGGATGATCCCCTCTCCTATCAAAGCCGGATTTTTTCCATGCTTGGTACCTGTGGATTGTTCCGTCCGGCAAATGCCGATGTTATGGCGCTCCATTTCTATGCACCCCTTTATCTTCTGCTGACGCTCTGCGACCGGGAACCCGCAAGAGAACCGGAAGCGCTACAACTTTTGGAACAACACATCAGACAATTCAATCAAATCTACAAAAAGGAGAACGCACAATGAATATTGTATTGATTCACGGACAAAACCACAAGGGAAGCACCTATCATATCGGACGTATGATAGCGGAAAAAGTAAGTGCAGAAAATGAAATCACGGAGTTCTTTCTTCCGAAAGATTTGAATCACTTCTGTCTTGGATGCTACAAATGCATCGAGGGAGATCATAACTGTCCGTTTTACGGAGAGAAAAAGAAAATAATGGATATCGTAGAAGCCTCCGATTTACTTATCTTTACCACTCCGACCTATTGCCTCAGAGCCTCGGCACCGATGAAATCCTTTCTTGATTTAACATTCACCTACTGGGTATCCCACAGACCGCGCGGCTGTATGTTTTCTAAAAAGGCCGTAGTTGTCTCTACTGCATCAGGAGCCGGCGCAAAATCAGCTACCAAGGACATTTCAACTGCCCTTTTTTACTGGGGAGTTCCTTACATAAAATCCATCGGTGTCACTCTACAGGCAATGAACTGGGAAATGGTTTCCGAAAAGAAAAAAGAAAAATTGGATAAGATTACAACAAAAATGGCAAAAAAGCTTTCGAACCGCAAAAAGCCTTTTGTCAGACTCAAAACCCGTTTCTTTTTCTTTGTCATGAGTAAGATGCAGTCCGGCGGAATGGGTTCTTCACCTATGGAAAAGACATATTGGCAAGAAAACGGATGGTTGGATAAAAAACGTCCGTGGAAATAACCCAATATAACTTTCTATAAAACAGAGAAGCCGCCGTTCCGGTCTCCCTCAACCGAAACGGCGACTTTTCTTTCTCTTCTTTCTCCTATTCTACCCCAACCGGTTCACCACCGCAATGATCACCCACGCCATTACTCCCAATCCTGCAAACCGTATTACAAACTCTTTCCAATCCCCTTTTCCCTTTTTCTTTATTATCAAAGCAACAACCACTAATACAAGTCCGATTCCCAGAATCAGAAAATCCTTCCAGTCCATGTCTCTGCCTCCCTTATGCTTTTTCCTTTCGCTTACAGCGTCTCAAACTTCTTTCCGCCCCACTTCACCATCAAAAGATAGAACAGGTAGTTAATGAAGATAAACAGTACATTCACGATTGAAAACGCAAGCAGGCTGTTCTTTGCTCCGCCAAGCAATGCCGTAAAACCGAAATACAGTCCCACATAAACTACACTGACAAACATCATTCCGAAAATGGAAAAGAACACTGCCATGGACTGCTTACACGGCCCTGCTTCATTCGGCCAGTCAAGGCGCGGGAAGCACATATTAAACACCAGTCCGAGGATACCGGTCAATACAAACAATAGCGCAGTACCGATGACCGCAAAAATCGTTTCAAACCAGCCGATTCTATATACAATGCCAAGCACCAGTGCTCCCACACACGCCACCGGAACGGAAGCAATGCAATGGAACCGGAGCTTTGCTCTTAATACATCGGCACCGGAAATCGGCATGGAACGTAAAATCCAGATATGCTTTCCTTCCAAAGATACGGACGGTGCGGAAATCGGTGTCATGGAGGCTAAAAGTCCCATTGCTCCGGTGATAAATACCGGCAACATCTTCCGGGCGTTCCCTTCAAACATCTGACTTAACACCGGCTCCAATTTGTCTTTTAGCATGATGCCCGCTCACACGAACGCCACAATCATGAAAAGCCCCATACCGATATTTACAAGATATGTCGTACTGGAAAAGAACCGTTTGGACTCCTTTCTGCATACAGCGCCCATCGCCGAACGTACCTTATCGTCACGCTTCTGCTTTGCCGCACGCTTTGTCTTACCGCCAACCAACATTGCTCTGACAAAGGTTACATTTAAAACAACGGTAACAGCAACAAATACTCCGATACAAAAAAGAGTCAGTAACACAAACTGTAACCAATCACCGAAGCAAGCCGCTCCCAATGCTTAAAACGGCCATGCAAAGCTCTGAATGGCGGATGCAATCTTTCCTCCGTTATTTACAAGAAGCATCATCAGATTTTCAATCTGCCCGATCCCCACAAAATACAACACCATCACTGCTGTCATAAATACGGTCGCCACAATGGCCTTATGACGGAACCCCGCCAGGATAAAATGAAGCAGCCACCCCAGTAAACAAGTTACCGCCTGAGTAATCAAACCAATCAGAAGCATGGAAACCAAATACACCAACCAAAAGCTTACCGAAAAGCCTGCCTTAATCGTATACACAACTCCCGCCGGCAACATTACCACCGCAACAAACAGCATTGTCAACAAATACAATACAAACACACGGCTGCCCACAATACTGCCCGGTTTTAACGGCATAGCCAGAAGCAGTTCATTGTCCTTCGCCTGATACATCTGGGCTTGTGTCGTAAATACCGTTCCGAAAATGCCGAATGCAAAGGCAAGAAGTCCTGCCAAAGCAAAAAACAGCCAGGCAAAGTCAGTGTCTAAAAAGGCAGACATCAGACTCCACTGTCCAAACAGCATTGCCTCCACGGAAAAGAACAAAAAAATCATAGCTACCGCAATCAGGGCTCCCATACCCTTCTTGCCGCCGAAGGACTTCTTCATAGCGGCGAACATGGCCTTGATACGAATTCCGACTAAAAGCTTCATGCCTTCTTATCCTCCAATTCCAGGAACACTTCTTCCAAGGAAGAATCACCTCTTACCTCATCCATGGTACCGGATGCCACCAGGTTACCGCCCTTAATAATCGCCACCTTATGACAAAGCTTCTCTGCCACCTCCAGCACATGGGTAGAGAAGAAAATCGCACCGCCCTCTTCGCAATGCTTTTTCATCAGTTGCTTTAACTGGTGAGATGCGGACGGATCAAGGCCTACAAACGGTTCATCCATCAAAATCAGCTTCGGTGCATGTACCAGTGCGGAAATAATCGCCACCTTCTGCTTCATACCGTGGGAATACTCGGAAATCGGAAGTGCCAGTGCCTCGGTAATTCCTAACATCTCACCGTACCTATCAATGCGTTCGTTCCGCTCTTTCTTCGGTACACCGTACACATCCGCCACAAAATTCAAATAATCGTACCCCGTCAAAAAATCATACAAATCCGGGTTGTCCGGAATATACGCCATCTCCTTCTTACAGGCAATCGGGTCATCCGCAATAGATTTCCCATTAATCAGAAGCGTCCCCTCCGTTGCCTTCAGCAAACCGCAGCATGCCTTCAGCGTTGTGGTCTTTCCGGCACCGTTATGACCGATAAAACCGTAAATCTCTCCCGGTGCAATATGCAGGTTCAGATTGTTTACTGCTACTTTCTCCCCGTAGCGTTTGGTAAAACCCTCAATTTTTAACATAAATAAAAGCCTCCATTGTATGATTGTACTAACTCCTTAATACAAAGATACAACAAAAGCTTCCGTTTGTCAATATTTATTTAAAATCACTTCTGATCCATTGGTCCCATCATATACCGAATAACTGCTCAAATACCCATCCGATATACAAAAAAGTCCCTACTGCCAATATAGGTCCCATGTAATTGGTCGGCATCAGAAATATGTAAATTAACTTCTGCTTCAAGTCCTTGCCCCACCGGATTGCCAATACAATATCCATAATAAGGGCAATCGGAAAGCCCGCCAAAAAAATCCAGAACCCCGCATCCGACAATAAACTCCCCGGCGGCGCCATATTGCTGAAAAGTACATTTATCCCGAATCCCGCCAACTGTATCATCATGGTAATAAACAATATTTTAAAATAATTTTTCATCGAAAACAGCCCTCACTTTTCACTCATCTTAGTTATCCCACTCAAAAAATTTCCGGAACCCACAGCAAGAAAAACAGGCAGGAACAAGCGAAACCTATTCCCCATATCCACGCACACTTTTTATGTTTTTCAAGCTTTTGAGACGTTCCGACCGCAATTAACACCGGCATCATGGCAAAAAAACCGGAGACCAAAGAACTAACACCAAAAGCGAGTATGGCATTGTTCGTCAACATTCCCAAAGGATATGCAATTCCAATCACTCCAATCAAAAAGCCAAAATAACCGGTAAGTAAAGATGTTAAAAACACCCACCAATAGTTCTTCAAAAAACGTAACACCTTTGCCACATTTTCTCCCCCTTCCTTTCCCTATTTTACACCAAAATAAAAAGCGATGCAACATTCTCCGGATTCTTTTTTCCTTCTCTTTGAAGATGCGCGACTGACGCAGACACAGAGGAAAACTCTCAGTGCGGCCCTTTCGCTTATGTAAAAGCTGCAAAAAGCACCTCCATAATTGATTTGATTTTTGCTTTTCCCGAAGGGTCGCGTCTTTAGCGCAGTCGAAATCGCCTTCTAGAGCGGCTTAGGCTTGAGGACGTCCCCGAAAAGTCTTAGCCGCTCTTGAAGGAAGTTTGACGGAGCGTTGCGACTTGCAAACAATCAAATCAATTATGGAAGTGTTGCATTGCAGCTATCCACAAAAAACGGGGCCGCGCATTCAAATCCTGCGTCAGCCCCGCCATCTTTTATCTCTGTACTCTTCCGCTTCCGTCGCCGCCGACCAGATTGTCAACGTCCGCTCTGGAAACGAGGTTGAAGTCACCCGGAATGGTGTGCTTTAATGCGGAAGCCGCTACACCGAACTCTAAGGCATCCTTGAAATTCTTTCCGTCAAGGAAACCGCAAATGGTACCGCCCGCGAAGGAATCGCCGCCGCCTACACGGTCTACAATCGGAGAAATTCTGTATTCTCTGGAGTGATAGAACTCCTTGGTATCTCTGGAATAGATACAAGCGGACCAGCCGTTGTCGGATGCGGAATGGCTGACACGCAGGGAGCTGATTACGTACTCAAAGTTGTACTTAGCTACCATCTGCTCGAAAATATCCTTATAGCCTGCAAGCTCTAACTCACCGCTGGTAACATCGGTGTTGCCCGGCTTAAAACCGAGAACCTTCTCGGCATCCTCTTCGTTACCGATACATACATCAACATATTGCATCAGATTGCTCATTACCTTCTGTGCCTTCTCGGAGGTCCACAGCTTCTTACGGAAGTTTAAGTCTACGGAAACCTTTACGCCGGCCTTCTTCGCCGCCTTTAAAGCTTCCTCGGTCAGTTCTGCAGCAGCATCGGAAACCGCCGGAGTAATACCGGTGAAGTGGAACCAGTCCACACCCTCGAAAATCTTATCAAAATCAAAATCAGCCGCAACTGCGGTAGAAATGGAAGAATGTGCTCTGTCATACACCACGTTGGAAGCACGCATCGCAGCACCGGTCTCAAGGAAATAAATACCGAGACGCTCTCCGCCGTACGCGATATTCTCCGTACCTACGTTCATCTTACGAAGTGCAGCTACCGCACACTCTCCGATCGGGTTCTTCGGAACCTTGGTTACAAAGTGTGCATCATGGCCGTAGTTTGCCAAAGAAACCGCTACATTTGCCTCGCCGCCGCCGTAGCATACATCAAACTCATCCGCCTGAATAAACTTCTCATTTCCCGGGGTAGAAAGTCTTAACATGATTTCACCCATGGTTACAACCTTTGCCATAGTCTTAGTCTCCTTTACATTTATATAAGTTTATCGTTCTCAATTCCTCGCTTACTTCATTGTAAGCGTTTACAGTTTGATTGTACACATTTTCCGTTCAACTGTCAATCTCTTTTTCTTTAAAAAATCTTTTTAAAAGTTTTACTTGCGCTAATTTACAGTATCGTGTATAATAAAAGCAGAACACTTTTTTATTTCAATATTTTTGTAAGGGCTTTCATATTATGAATATTTATGATGTATCGAAAAAAGCCGGCGTTTCCATTGCTACCGTTTCCCGTGTTTTAAACGGAAACCAGAACGTCAGCGACAAAACAAAAGAAAAAGTATTGGCCGTTATGGAAGAACTGGGATATACGCCGAATGTTTTCGCCCGGGGCCTCGGACTGAATACCATGCATACCATCGGTATCCTCTGCTCCGACTCCTCCGATGCTTTTTTGGCAAATGCGGTCTACTATATCGAACAGGCGCTTCGCAAAAACGGTTATGAGTCCTTTCTTTGTTGTACCGGCTACGAGCTTGAGAACAAGAAGAACTACCTTCGTCTCCTGCTTTCCAAGCGCGTTGACGCCGTTATTATGGTAGGCTCTCATTATTTAGAAGCAAACAAAGCAGACAACGACTATATCATCTCCGCTGCGGAAGAAGTTCCGGTCATGATGATTAACGGATATCTGAATCACCCGAATATCTACTGCACTCTCTGCGATGACTATCAGGCGGTTTATGATGCCGTAGCACGTCTTGCCGCTCACGGACGCAAGCGTTTTGCGTTCCTGTACCGTTCCGACAGCAGCAGCAGCCGTACAAAGATAAAAGGCTTTAAGGACGGGATTGCAGCCGCAGGACTTACCCTTACGGAGGATTCCGTAAAATTTTGTCCCAATGACATTCTTTTAACCAAAAACATATTAACCGATTTATATAACGATGGTATCTCCTACGACGCCATCCTGACCTCCGAGGACAGCCTGGCTGTGGCTGCGGTTAAGTTTGCAGGTTCCATAGGTCTCCGCATTCCGGTGGATTTGGAAATCGTAGGTTACAATAACTCTCTTCTCGGCATTTGTACCGAGCCGGAGCTTTCCACTCTGGACAACCATGTAGAGACCTTAAGCATCACTACGGTCAACACCCTTATGCGAGTGCTTCAGGGTGCGGATGTTCCGAACAAGACCATGATTTCCAACGATTTTATTGTCCGGGGTACCGCTTATTAATTCCGACACGTTGCCGTTTTACACCGGATACCGTTTCGGACATTATACACTCATTATTTAAGAAAGAAGGTCTTCATTATGACACCGTTTATGGGAAAGGATTTTTTACTGTCCAACGACACCGCAAAGGTTTTATACCATGACTATGCGGCAAAGATGCCGATTATCGACTATCACTGCCACATCAATCCGCAGGAAATTGCGGAGGATCGTAAGTTTGAAAATATCACTCAGGTCTGGCTGGGCGGCGACCATTACAAGTGGCGTCAGATGCGCTCTAACGGTGTGGAAGAAAAATACATCACCGGTGACGCATCCGACTACGAGAAGTTTGTTGCCTGGGCAGGTACTCTTCAGAAGGCTATCGGCAATCCGCTGTACCACTGGAGCCATTTAGAGCTTCAGCGTTACTTCGGCTATACCGGCACCCTCTCTTCGGAGACCGCAAAGGAGGTTTGGGACCTTTGTAACGCCAAGCTTGCCGAGGCAGGTTTTTCCGCCCGCAATCTCATTAAGATGTCCAACGTTACCACCGTCTGCACCACCGACGACCCGATTGACTCCCTGGCATGGCACAAGATGATTGCCGAGGACGACTCCTTTGATGTACAGGTGCTTCCGGCATGGCGTCCTGATAAGGCCATGAATTTAGAAAAGCCGGATTACCTTGACTATATTATGAAGCTCTCCGCTGTCAGCGGTGTGAAGATTGAGACCTTTGCCGATTTAAAGGAAGCTCTTAAAAATCGTCTAGCATTCTTCGCATCCATGGGCTGTTGCATCTCCGACCACGGTTTGGAGTATGTGATGTACGCTCCGGCTTCTGAAGAAGAAGTAGCTGCTGTATTTGCAAAGAGACTGTCCGGCGAGATGCCGTCCCTTGAGGAGCAGATTAAGTTTAAATATGCATTCCTGTTATTTATGGGCAGAGAATACAACCGTCTTGATTGGGCAATGCAGCTTCACTACGGTGTACGTCGTGACAATAATACCCGCGTATTTAAGGCCATCGGTCCGGATACCGGCTTTGACTGTATCAATTCTGTCAACTGCTCCGAACAGCTTGCGGCATTCCTTAATGCCCTTGCCGAAACCGATGAACTCCCGCGTACCATCCTGTACTCCATCAACCCGATTGACAACGCAGCCATCGGCACCATCATCGGCTGCTTCCAGGATTCTTCCGCAGTGGGCAAAATTCAGCACGGCTCCGCTTGGTGGTTCAACGACAATAAGACCGGCATGGCCGAGCAGATGACTTCTTTAGCAAACTTAGGACTTCTGGCAAACTTCATCGGTATGCTCACCGACTCCAGAAGCTTCCTCTCCTATACAAGACACGAATATTTCCGTCGTATCCTTTGTAACCTCATCGGTACCTGGGTAGAGAACGGCGAATATCCGGCAGATATGGAATATCTCGGTAAGATGGTACAGGATATCTCCTACAACAACTGTTTACGCTATTTTCACTTTTAGTTTTTTGTAAATACCCCCTCTTATGAAAAGGAGCTGCCCCGATAAAAAGGGACAGCTCTTTTTCCTTCCATTATCCGATTCTCTACTTATAACAGTAACACCTTGTGAAAACACCAGAAACTTTTCGATTACCACCTTATCTACTTTAGAAATCACCAGCCGTTCTCCTCCTGTACTCTTATTTCATCCAGATAAATTGTATAATAATCAGATGAACTATTATATTGAAAATTCTCCCCATCGCAATCGTACTTTGTCCCAACAAAATAGTCCGCAAATTCAGTTGCGTGATACTCTTTCCCTTTTATCTCCCAGATGTTTCCGTTTGATATCCAGGTATCATCAAGCCGCTCATCCTCTTGCTGCGCTTGGTTTCTTAACATAAACAGGCCGGTGGGATTCTTCTTTAATTCATCCAATATTTCTTTCATATCCGGTGGCCAATGTAATTTAAAGGTGGGATCATCCCCTTTACCGGTAGCTGTTGCGTACCGACTTGCCATAACCACATGTACCGTTTCACTTCCGTCAAGTGTCCCCAAGTCATCTATTACATCGATATCAAAGGTAACAATCCACCATCTGACCGGATAATCATACTCTTGTTCCACTATTTTGCCGGAACCATCCTCAAGATGCGCTTGCACCATTCTTTTGAACCGCACACGGTCTTCTAAAGTTATAGACTTTACATTCTTCGCAGTACCATACGCAAATGCTGTTTGAGAGGACTCTATCTCTCTTTTCAACATCGAAAGATATTCTTCTCTTGAGCACGGTTTTCCTTCTGATGGCGAAAATGTATTATACAACTCCTGCATCTCCGCTCCGGTACTTGCCCCCCTTAAAGAATAAATATCAATTTTTCCGTTGGCATCCAGTTCAACCTTGTTGCTGTTATAATATAACAAACCAAAACAGCCACCGCCAATCAGCAAAACCAAAACTACAACCACAAGCATTGCCTTGGAAACGCCTCTCTTTTTCCTCGTAAAATCACGTTCTTTTTCCACTTGTGGTACATGTTTCCCGTCTTCCAATACACTCCCTCCTTTTTCACTAAAAAGACCTTCTCCCTATCTTACGAAGTTCTATATGGTATACTACATTTTACTTTAATATTTCAAAACCCTTCTACACTTATTTTATATTCGTTTTTTGTCACTGTCAATCTTATTTATACCATGCCTTTCTATCTAAAAATAATAAAAAACTCCAAGAAAAAACTCTTGTCAAAGCCCTCGTAATACTGTATAATAAGTGAAAATATCACTTCACAATCACTATGACTTACGGAGGTATCTATGAAACATTTAATCAGCCCCTTAGATTTATCGCCGGACGAGCTTTCCGATTTGCTCGACCTTGCACAGGATATTTATTCCGCTCCGGAGAAGTATTCCCATTGCTGTGCCGGCAAGAAATTAGCGACTTTATTTTATGAACCAAGTACACGTACCCGTCTCAGTTTTGAAGCAGCGATGCTGAATCTCGGAGGTAGTGTTCTTGGTTTTTCTTCTGCCGACTCCTCTTCCGCCGCTAAGGGCGAAAGCGTAGCGGACACCATTCGCGTCATGTCCTTCTATGCGGACATCTGCGCAATGCGTCATCCGAAGGAGGGCGCACCGCTTGTAGCCTCCATGCATGCTTCCATTCCGGTCATTAATGCCGGTGACGGCGGTCACAATCATCCGACCCAGACTCTCACCGACCTGCTCACCATTAAGAGCTTAAAAGGACACTTAGACGGTCTTACCATCGGCTTCTGCGGCGACTTAAAGTTCGGTCGTACCGTACATTCTCTGATTAATGCCATGGTTCGTTACCCGAACACCAAATTTGTACTGATTTCCCCGAAGGAGCTGCAGGTTCCGGCTTACATCAAAGAAGAGACCCTGGACCCGTTAAATATTCCGTACGAGGAGACCACCAATTTGGAAGAAGCTCTTCCGAAATTGGATATTCTTTACATGACCCGTGTACAAAAGGAGCGTTTCTTCAACGAAGAGGATTACATCCGTTTAAAAGATACCTTTATTTTAGATAAGCAGAAAATGCAGCTGGCAAAGGAAGACATGCTGGTACTCCACCCGCTTCCGCGAGTGAACGAGATTTCCACCGACGTGGACGACGACCCGCGTGCCGTTTACTTCGAGCAGGCAAACTTCGGTGTCTATGTGCGTATGGCACTGATTATGACCTTGTTGGGAATTAAGCTGGATTAAGTACGAAAGGAGAATACGTATGTTAAATATCGGAGGAATTCAGAACGGTGTCGTTATGGACCATATCGTAGCCGGTTGTGCCATGGACATCTACCACTACTTAGAATTGGACAAGTCCGACGCCACTGTTGCCATTATCAAAAACGCAAAAAGTAACGTCATGGGAAAGAAAGACGTCATTAAAATCGAAGGATACTCGGATTTCGACTTTGATGTACTGGGTGTGATCGACCCGAATATTACGATTAACATTATCAAAGACGGCGTCATTGCCGAGAAGAGAAAGCTGAACTTACCGGAGCGTGTTACCAACATCATCCGGTGTAAGAACCCTCGCTGCATCACTTCCATCGAGCAGGAGCTTCCGCACCGCTTCAAACTGACGGACCGCGTAAAGGGCGTGTACCGTTGCGAGTACTGTGAGCAGAAGTTTAAAAAAGACTAAAAATTACGGGGCTGTCGCACAATGAATGCGCAGCCCCACTCTTGCTTATCCTCATATAAAAGAAGTCGGTCTCTTATATTTTTTGTAACGAATATGGATTAGCCGGTGCCTTTCGCATTATCCCCTTTTCTCGTACTTCGGATAGAGTCTTTCTAATTACTCCGCCAAATATACAATTCCGTGACGCAACCGCCCTGATGCGGCATCCATGCCTTATGGCGGGCTCGTCCGGACCTCCTGTCCGGACGTTGCTGACAACCTTCGAAGTAATAAGAAAGTCTACTATCCTACGTAAAGTTCAAAGTGAATAACGCGAAAGGCACCGGCTATATTTCATATAAATATAATAGACCGACTTTTATGCATATGCAAGGACTACGCAAGAGCTCGCCATGCCCGATGCCGCTGCTCATTCGCGTATGTGCGACGCCCCGTTGTCTGCACGTAAAAGTGGCATCCTCATCGAAGATGCCACTTCCTTTTACTTATTTTTACTCGGTTACATATTCATAACCTTCCAAAAACTCGCCTGTTGTGTTGTAGCCTGCTTTGTCATTAAAAACTTCTTCTTCGTACGCTGCGTTAAAAGTGTCAAAACCGATATACTGTAAGCCGTCTCTTACAAATGTATTTCCTCTAACGCCTAACCAGGTATAATATTTACCCGGTTCAGAAAACTCATCATACACATAAGATCCGTCCGGCTTCTGTCTCCAGTTCACAAATTCAAGTGTATAATAATAATTAAACGGTTCCTGCTCCGGTCTCTCTACTGTTACTTCAAAGAACAATGTAATATAAATCTGTGCACTGCTCCAGACTTCCATTGACTCTGCGGACGGTTTTCCCAACGCCCTTCCGATATATTTCACATTCATTAATGTCTCCGGCATATTCCAGTAGGAATTCATGTTTTCCAAAAGATAAGTGCTCCATTCCTCACCCATCTCTGTCCATTTCTCTTCCGGAATATCATCATATCCCATTACCAATGTATCTAAACCACTGACAACATAGGTCTTGCTGGTTGTCTCCGGAATAACGTTATAATTTTTAATACACCTATCAACACTATACTGCTTGAGTTCTACAATAATCTCATCTCCGTTTGATACCTTGCTGGCACTGCAAGAAAAGCTCAGTTCATCATATCTGGTAGCTCTGTCATCTAACGATACATAGCCGTACGGTGCATATCCGCTGAACGTCACCTTTAATCCCTCAAATGCATCGAAGGTTTCCAATTCCGTGAGCCCTTCTACCTTATAGGTCTTTACGGTCTCCTTCGGAATAATGCCTTCTTCGATACAATCTTCCATGTAACCGTCAAGCAAAGTGACCGTAACCGTATCACCGTTCTTTAAATTCTCTCCACCGGAAAAATGATACACAAACATATCGTATTTCTGATTTCTCGCATTAAACGCTGCTGTTGCATAGCCGGACGGTCCGTCAAAGGTCACTTCCACACCTTCAAATGCGTCTACCTCTTCCAGTTCATCTAATCCCTCTACGGTCATGGTTACGTCGGTATACTCAAACTTTACCTTATACTTGTCTTCGATTTTCTTTGCAGATACATCCCAGGTAAAAGTAAGCTCATCACCGTTTTTCAGCTTCTTGTCCTCGTTTAACTCTCCGTCTATGGCATCTTCCATATCTTCCAGAAAATCTTCGCCGTCTTCGTCTTCCAGATCATCTTCATCAAATCCGAAAATCTCATCGTAATCCGAAATCAAATCCACATAATCAATCTCATACTTTGCGGTAGCATGCTCGTTCACACCTTCATACTCCACCTCAAGATACTGATTCAAGTCGATTTTCTCGGCACAGCCTGCCAATAAAAACATCATACAGACCATAAAAAATAAACAGGTTTTTTTCTTCATAATACACTCCCTCTTCTGTATTTTTTTACCATGAGATTATATAATATTACATTTTTCTTGTCAATAGGACTTTTTTCGTACAGACAAAGTGAGCATGCGAGCAAACTGCGTGAGCTTGCTCACATGCAGTTGCGCAGTCATGCGAACGCGTCCACGACTGAGCGGCCTATGCCGCGAAGTGTGGACAGGTGCGAAAGCACCGTCTGCACGCAAAAATGGCGTTTCCTTGCGGAAACGCCATTTTCTCCTCTGAATACTACTTTCTCAAGCCCAAACGCTCAATCAAAGAACGATATCCCTCAAGATCGTTCTTCTTTAAGTACTCTAACATACCACGTCTCTGACCAACCATCTTTAAAAGACCACGACGGGAGTGGTGATCCTTCTGGTTAACCTTTAAATGCTCGGTGAGCTCGTTGATTCTTGCGGTAAGAATTGCAATCTGAACCTCCGGAGATCCGGTGTCGTTTGCGTTTCTTCCGTATGCTGTGATAATCTCAGCCTTCTTTTCCTTGCTAATCATAATAGCAACCTCCTAATATTTTATAATCGCCTGCCACTAAGAAAGGGGTTGGAGTATCCGTCCTCTGAGCGGAGGCTTGCCAAAAAGCTTCTAAATTATATCATACTCTTCCGACAAAGTAAAGTACTTTTTGGAAATTTTGAAGTAATCTGCTTAAATTAATATCTCCTCGATGGAAATCTCCGGATGGTCTGCCAGATTGATAAACTCCGTACCGCACAATACAACCGGCCTGGACAGCTTCTGCTTGTTTAACATAACAATCTCGCCTTCCTTGCCGTTGCTTAAGCGCACCCAGTTCTTAATATAGGTCTGGACAATATTTTCAAGGAATACCAGCAGATATTCCGGATCAAACATACTCAAGCCTTCCTGCTCAAACATCTCGATTACCTTAAACGGACACAACGCACCGCGGTATACTCTTGCTGCGGTCATTGCATCGTACACATCCGCAATGGCAACCATCTTTGCATATTTATCAATCTGATTTCCCTTTAAACCCAAAGGATATCCGGTACCGTCATAACGCTCATGATGCATCAGCGCCGCATTCTGTACACTGGAAATAAAACGGGACTCGAAAAGAATATTATAGCCCTCCATCGGATGAGTCTTAATCACATCATACTCCTCATCCGTCAGACGTGCCGCTTTCTTAACAATCTGCTCCGGAATACGAAGCTTACCGATGTCGTGAAGCAATCCCGCTACCGTAGCAATCTCCTTCTCCATTCCGGAC
>JAFTPY010000005.1 GCA_017463035.1 Lachnospiraceae bacterium | reverse complement strand
TCAATTACCGGCTCTTCCTGACCGAGCTTTGCATACTCTTCGTCCATATGGAAGGTCACACTGTAAACCGTTGCCTTGTACTGGCTGAAATCATCCTTCTGATCCAGTGCCATAAGACCTATACCGAAAGCGGTCTCAGCCACGTTCGGAGAAAGCTTAAACTCCGTTGGCGTATCGCTCACTAATGCATATTCTACAAAAATCTGATTGCCGCCCTCGTCATAAAGCTTAAAGGAAAGTGGTCCGTAAGAGCTGACAGCCTTTACCGTTACGGCATAGCAATAAGTCATATCAACTTCTTCCGGAATAGAAAGCTTAATTTCCTGATACTGACCTTCAAACTGCAGGTCGATGGAACCGTCTGCCTTTACTTCATATACGGTACCGTAAGAGCCCTGATATACCAGCTTGTTAAAATCATAGGTAATATCAAGTTCAACCTCTGCAGGCGCTTCGGTTGCCTTCGGTGCTTCCGTTGCCTTCGGGGCTTCCGTTGCTGCCGGTGTCTCAGTCGGCTCCGGAGTTGCCGTCGCTACCGGTGTCTCGGTAGTCGCCGGAGTCTCCGTTGCCTTCGGAGCATCCGTCGGAGTTACGTCCGCCGGCTTGGTTCCGCAGGCTGCAAATAACATGGTTGTCATGGCAAGTATCGCCAGACAGGTACTTCTCTTTTTCATTTTATTCCTCCTTTATCTCATACGGTTCCTTACTGAAACTGCCAGTAATCTACCGTATAGCCTTCGCCGACAAATACAAAAATCAAATCATGTACGCCGGTTACCTTCGTAGATAATTCTGCCGTAACCTCTTCGAAGTTCTTTCCGTCCGCATTTTCGCCGAACTCAACACAGCCTACCACTTCACCTTCCAGACTATCCAGACGAATTTGAATAGCACCGCGGGTATTCTTCTTTGCACACACGGCAGCCGTATACTCAGATGCTCCGGTCTCACCGAAATCCACACCGTATAAAGCTACCCAGTCACCGTTATGAATCTGATTCAGTAACATATTGCCGGAACCAAAGGACTTGCTGATCATATCCGCCTGGGTAGTATTAATCCCGGCCATGGTTGCCATAGTTTCCGCTTCAACCTTTTCGTACGGATTTAAATACTTCTGCTGTACCAATGACTTGGTATCTGCCTTCTGAACAGTTTCGAATAAATCCTCTTCATTCACATTAATCTTTGTAATATGGGTGGAACGATAATTTAAACCGCTTACACCGTACTCATCTGCCAAAATTCTGGTATGATAGGTAATATACCATTCTCCGTTAAACTCAAAGATTGCATGGTGATTGTTGTTGTAATCGCCTGCAAAGTAATTGCCCGGATGCTTTAACGCAACGCCTGCATATGTAAACGGCCCCATCGGGCTGTCAGAAACCATGTATGCAATATTCGCATTGGTAAAACCGTACTCTGCGGTCCCCGCAGCATCTACGTTCCAGTTGGTACAATAAGAATAGATGTAATTGTCACCTACCTTATTGATGCCGGAATCCTCAAACAAATACGGAATATCAAAAGCGACCGGCTCAGTAGCAAGACTGACCATATCATCCCCAAGCTTTGCCATACGGCCGGTTCCCGGATTTGCAGCCTTTCCCTGCGGTACACCGCCGCCGAAGTAAATGTACGCACTGCCGTCATCATCCACCATTACCGCCGGGTCAAACAGCCAGTCTACATTTGCACAGTTCGGAGTACTGCGGCTGATAAGTGCCTGACCGATCGGATCCTTAAACGGTCCAATCGGACTGTCTGCGGTCAGAACACCGATACCGTTACCGCCGTTTGCAAAATACAGGAAAAACTTCATTTCGCCGTCAATTTCCTTGCAGGCTGCAGCCGGTGCCCAGGAGTTGCCTCCCCATTTTGCCGCACCGTCTCTTCCCGCTGCGTAAATCGTACCGTGGTCGGTCCAGTTTACAAGGTCGTCGGAAGAAATGACATTCAACGTGTTAATCTTGGAATAGCTGTTGTCCTTCGGATTTGCGGAAGAATCATACTCGATTCTGTCTCCGGTCATGTAAATGTACACTCTGCCGTCATACACAAGTGCACACGGGTCTGCACCGAAGCGCTGGGTCATAAGCGGCGTATCCGTTCCCAGCGGCTTCATGGTCTCCGCCATGGTCATCTCGGAAAGCCATTCCGATACAGCTTTCGGTGCCGGGGTCGGACTCGGTGTCGGCTCCGGAGTCGCGGTCGGTTCCGGCGTGGCCGTCGGTGCTTCCGTTGCTACCGGTGCCTCCGTCGGCTTAACATCCGTTTCATCGGTACCGCAGGCAACAAACAGCATTGTTGCCATTGTTAATGTTGCTACCAATACTTTACTTCTTCTTTTCATTTTCCTTCTCCATTACTTTTTATTTCTGTCACCCGATAGGTGTAACATTCTTACTGAAACTTCCAGTAATCTACCGTGTAGTTCTCACCGCAGAATACAATTACAAAATTATGTACTCCGGTTACCTTCTTTAACAGCTCTGCGGTAACCTCCTTATAGGTACCGTCACCGTTACCGATTTCAAGATAGCCCACAACCTCTCCGTCTAAACCGTCCAGGCGAAGCTGCATTGCACCCTCACAGCCTGCCGGTGCCTTAACCGCAGCAGTAAACTTAGTTGCACCCTCAGCGCCGAAATCCACACCGTACAAAGCCAGCCAGGAACCGGACTTAATATCACAAAGCTCCATATTACCGGAACCGCACTTTTTACTTACTTCATCTGCCTGAGTCGTATTCAAACCGCCCATGGTAGCCATGGTCTCCGCTTCTACTCTCTCATACGGATTCAAGTACTTCTGCTGCACCAAAGAGTGACGGTCCACACTCGGAAGCGTCGGAAGGCTTCCGTCCTCCGCTACCGTTACCTTGGAAATTGCGGTACTGCGGTAACCGCCGGAAATGCCCATCAGCTTCTCTAAAATCTGGGTATGATATGCGATATACCATTCCCCGTTAAACCGAAACATACAGTGATGATTATTACCGTAGCAGCCGTAATAAGTGCCCGGATTACGTAATACAACGCCCTTATACTCGAACGGTCCCAACGGATTCTTGGAGGTCATGTATGCAATGTCCGCATTGTAGAAGCCGAACTTCTTCGTACCCTCTTCGTCTACGTTCCAGTTGGTACAGTAGGAATAATAGTAGGTATCCCCGATTTTATTGATGCCGGAATCCTCAAACAAATACGGAATATCCATCGTCACAGCTTCGCCGTCGATACTGATCATATCCGCACCCAGCTTTGCGCAACGACCGGTGCCCGGCTCCGCAAAGGACTTGCCCGGACCACCGCCAAAGTAAATGTATCCGCAACCGTCCTCATCCACCAGTACCGCCGGATCAAACAACCAGGATACGTTTGCACAGTTCGGAGTCTGACGGGAAATGAGCGGTCCGTTAAGCGGATCAACGAACGGTCCTACCGGACTGTCGGAGGTCACAACCCCGATACCGTTTCCGCTGTTTGCGAAATATACAAAGAACTTCATCTTTCCGTCGATTTCCTTGTAAGCCACTGCCGGAGCCCAGGAGTTGTTACCCCACTTTGCCGCACCGGTCGCGGAAGCCGCAAAAATGGTGCCGTGATCGGTCCAGTTTACAAGGTCATCGGAAGAGATTACATTTAACTTATTAATCTGACTATAGCTGTTCGGCTTAAGAGCACCGTTCTCATCGTACTCGTAAATATCACCGGTCATATACAAATACACTCTGCCCTCGTACACAATCGCATACGGGTCTGCGCCGAGACGCTGCATCATAACCGGAGTATCCATTCCGATTTCCTTTAAGGTGTCTGCCAAGGTCAGGCCCGCAAACTTCGCTTCCCATTTTGCCTTTAATTCAAGATTTGTCATATCTTTTCCTCCTCTTTTCTGATTATTTATCGTTATTTCTGTATCGCAGCTTTTTGACAAAGCTATATTTCCGCACATGCTATGCTTCTGTCAGATAACGGAACTTCGAAAATTCCGCCGTACCGCCGGTTTCCTTCGTCGAAAAAAGGAACAATCCGAAACGACATCCCACAAAGTGGTCCAGTTTAAAATACAACTTGTGGGTCTCTCCCAGTTTTGTGAATACTTTCTCCTCACCATCAGTTTCCGTCGCAAAGAAAAACTCTGCCGTATCCTTCGGTGTCAATTCACAAACCGCACGAAGCGTCACCGTATCACTGTCTACCGGAATCTTTGCCACTATCTTTGCCGGCTCCGTATTCACGCTTCCCAGCCCGGCAAATCCTGCGGTCGGTTCCTTCTCTGCCATCACAAGATAGGTCTGACCGGCTTCCTTTGTCATCGCAATAAAGCCGTAATCTCCCTGTAAGGCACAAAGACCTGCGAAATCTCCGTCACGAAGTTCTTTGCCGCAAAGAGTAACCTC
>JAFTPY010000066.1 GCA_017463035.1 Lachnospiraceae bacterium | reverse complement strand
GAAAATTATGAGCAATACAGCAATGAGAAATTTTCCTGGTGGTTCCGCCGAAACGAAAACCATAAGCCGTCGGGAAGCGGAGAAGGTTTTCCGATCGAGGAATATTCCGCCTATTATCTGGACAGAACCGCAACAGAGGAAGACAAGGTCTTTTACATTACCTTTGACTGCGGATATGAAAACGGCTTTACGCCGACCATTTTGGACACTTTGGCGGAAAAGAACGTAAAGGCCATGTTTTTTGTGACGAAGGATTTCGTTGTAAAAAATCCGGAATATGTAAAACGGATGAAAGAGGAAGGACATCTGGTAGGAAATCATACGGTGCGACACTTAAGTTCTCCGACATTGACACCGGAGGAGCTGGCGGAAGAGCTGTATGAGGTGGCAATTGCCGTGGAGGAAGAAACGGGATACTCCATTGATCCGTTTTTCCGGACTCCCATGGGGGAATACAGCGAACGTGTGTTGAAGGTAGTACAGGACATGGGCTATACTTCGGCTTTTTGGAGCATTGCCTATTATGATTATGATGTAAACAATCAGCCGGGAAAGGATTATGTGGTAGATCATTTTAACACCTACCACCATAACGGTTGTATTGCGCTGATTCATAATATTTCCGAGTCCAATACCCAGGCGTTGGGAGATGTACTGGATTTATTGAGAGAAGCGGGGTATCGGTTCGGAACGCTTACGGAGTTGGGAAACTGATGGTGGATGCTAATGCTGTGAGAAGTCCGAAAGATATCCGGGGTTATCACACCTAAGATTATGACCCATTCTGAGTTCCTTGAATATTAGAATGTTAAGTTTTTCTCTTCATCATGAAAAAAAACTTGAAAAAATCTTGATTTCGGTGTATAGTGATGATATATGAGTTTCTATGCCCTATTGCGATGCCCTTTTGCATGCAACGGAGCGGATTCTCTTTATGAAATGAAAGGAAGAAATTTATTTTAAGAGGAGGATTTATCCATGAAGTTTTTTATCGACACTGCGAATGTAGCAGACATTAAGAAGGCAAATGACATGGGCGTTATTTGCGGCGTTACCACCAACCCGTCTTTGATTGCGAAGGAAGGCAGAATCTTCGAAGAAGTAATCAAGGAGATCACCGACATCGTTGACGGACCGATCAGCGGCGAGGTTAAGGCTACCACTGTTGATGCAGAGGGCATGATTGCAGAGGGTAGAGAGATTGCAAAGATTCATCCGAACATGGTTGTTAAGATTCCGATGACCGTAGAAGGCTTAAAGGCTACCAAGGTTCTTGCTTCCGAGGGTATCAAGACCAACGTTACCTTAGTATTTTCCGCTAACCAGGCACTTCTTGCTGCAAGAGCAGGTGCTACCTACGTTTCTCCGTTCCTCGGCAGACTGGATGATATCTCCATGCCGGGTATCGATTTAATCCGTACCATTTCCGATATGTTCGCTATGTACGATGACATCAACACCGAGATCATCGCAGCAAGCGTTAGAAATCCGATTCACGTTACCGACTGTGCTTTAGCAGGCGCTGATATCGCTACGGTTCCGTATTCCGTAATCGAGCAGATGACCAAGCACCCGCTCACCGATCAGGGTATCGAGAAGTTCCAGAAGGACTACATCGCTGTATTCGGTAAGTAATATGGATTAGGCATACGCCTAAGAACCGACACATAGGGGTAGGTTTATTTGCCTACCCCATAAAATACTTTAATATATGGAGGTTACATACATGAGTACGATTGATAATATGTCTGTAAACGCAATCCGCGTTCTTGCAGCCGATGCCGTACAGAAGGCGAATTCCGGTCATCCGGGTCTTCCGCTCGGTGCTGCTGCTGTTGCATACGAGCTTTGGGCAAAGGAAATGAAGCACAATCCGGCGAACCCGGACTGGGCTAACAGAGACCGTTTCATCCTTTCCGGCGGACACGGTTCCACTTTGCTTTATTCCTTATTACATTTATTCGGCTACGGTCTCACCAAGGAAGACCTGATGCAGTTCCGTCAGCTGGATTCCCTTACCCCGGGTCATCCGGAGTATCGTCACACCAGAGGTGTTGAAGCTACCACCGGCCCGCTTGGTGCAGGTATGGCTATGGCTGTAGGTATGGCTATGGCAGAGGCTCACCTTGCTGCAAAGTTCAACAAGGACGGCTATGATGTAGTTGACCACTTCACCTATGTTTTGGGTGGTGACGGCTGTTTAATGGAGGGTATTTCCTCTGAGGCATTCTCCTTAGCAGGTACCCTTGGTTTAAGCAAGCTTATCGTATTATACGATTCCAATAAGATTTCCATCGAAGGAAGCACCGACATCGCGTTTACCGAGGATGTTGAGGGCCGCATGAAGGCATTCGGCTTCCAGACTCTTACCGTAGAGGATGGTAACAATTTAGAAGAGATCGGTAAGGCTATCCGTGCCGCTCAGGCAGAGACCACGAAGCCGTCCTTCATTATCTGTAAGACCCAGATCGGTTTCGGCTGCCCGGCTAAGCAGGGTAAGGCAAGCGCTCACGGCGAACCGCTTGGTGTTGATAACGTAGCAGCAATGAAGGAAAACCTTGGCTGGCCGTCTACCGAGCCGTTCTTTGTACCGGACGAAGTATACGCAAACTACAAGGCAATCTCCGCTGAGAAGGCAAAGGATGAGGAAGCTTGGAACAAGATGTTCGCAGAGTATTGCGCAAAGTATCCGGAGATGAAGAAGGCTTGGGACGATATGTTCAACCTTGACATTGCAAAGGATTTAATCGACAACGAAGAGTTCTGGGCATACGACGAGAAGGCAGACGCTACCAGAAACCTTTCCGGTATCGTATTGAACCGTTTGAAGGACTACGTTCCGTCCTTAATCGGTGGTGCGGCAGACCTTGCTCCGTCCACCAAGACCTATATGAAGGATGCGGGAGATTTCTCCAAGGACAACTATGCAGGCCGCAACTTACACTTCGGTGTTCGTGAGCTTGCAATGGCAGCAATCGGCAACGGTATGACCTTACATGGTCTTCGTGCCTTTGTTTCCACCTTCTTCGTATTCAGTGATTAAGTAAAGCCGATGGCAAGACTTTCTTCCATCATGCGTATTCCGACCACTTATGTATTAACTCACGACAGTATCGGTGTTGGTGAGGATGGACCGACCCATGAGCCGATCGAGCAGTTAGCTATGCTTCGTGCTATGCCGAACTTCCATGTATTCCGTCCGGCAGACGCAACGGAGACCATCGCTGCTTGGTACTCCGCAGCTACCTCCAAGGAGACCCCGACTGCACTTGTTCTTACCAGACAGAACCTTCCGCAGCTTGCAGGTTCCTCCAAGGAAGCGTTAAAGGGCGGATATGTTATCGCTGATTCTGAAAAGAGCACTCCGGATGCTATTATCATCGCTTCCGGTTCCGAGGTATCCCTTGCAGTGGATGCAAAGGCTGAACTTGCTAAGACCGGCGTAGACGTAAGAGTCGTTTCCATGCCGTGTATGGACCTCTTCGAGGAGCAGAGCGCAGAGTACAAGGAAAGCGTTCTTCCGAAGAATGTTCGCGCAAGAGTAGCGGTAGAGGCTCTCATCGACTACGGTTGGGGCAAGTATGTAGGTCTTGACGGTGCTACCGTAACCATGACCGGTTTCGGTGCTTCCGCTCCGGCTAACACCTTGTTCGAGAAGTTCGGCTTCACCGTTGACAACGTAGTAAAGGCTGTAAAGAGCGTACTGTAATTTTACATTATAATTACAAAAGATATGAGCAAACCCGTAGAAATGCGGGGACGCAAAGCCAAGAATCTAAGGATATTTGATATCTATGATGGTCCGGTTGCAAAGTTTTTGCGACCGGACCATAATTTTACTTAAAAAATTATTAATTTTTCCTTAAGCTCGAACCACAATAAGTTGTGGCCGGATAAACTCGAAACCACAGCATTTGCGAATTGATAAACAATATTCGTTTGTTGTGAAAAATTATCTGAAAAAATAAAGGGCAAACCGCACAAAAACCCTTGAAAAAAAACGCATTTTATGTTACAATATGTATAAATAAAAAAAGCGCAAAAACAGCATAAAATCAAGGGTTTATGTGTGTGAATGCAGTGAGAGGAGGCCGCCGGATATGGACCCGACCGTGAAGGAAGGATTCGGAAGAAGAAGAAGACGTTTGGGTGACATTTTGGTGGATGCCGGAGTCATTACCGAGGAGCAGTTGTTGCAGGCTCTGGAGTATCAGAGTCAGCAGCCGAAGAAGATTCGTCTCGGTTTGGCTTTGGTGCAGAAGGGTATCACCACCGAAGTGAAAATTATGGAGGCTCTGAAGGAGCAGTTACATATCGAGTCCGTCACTTTGACGGGTTATGAGATTTCCAGTGATATTATCAAGATGGTGGCTGAGCCTTCCATGCTGAAGAAGCATGCGATGATTCCGTACTCCATCAATCCGGAGTATCCGAACCGGTTGTACGTTGCCATGGCAGACCCGTTGGACATCGTGGCAATGGATGACCTTGGTGTGGTTACGGGCATGGATATTGTGCCGGCGATTGCCACCAATACAGAGATTATGTCCGCCATCGACCGTTACTACGGCGGTGCGGAGACCCGTGCTATGGCTGACCGTTTCGCACAGCAGCGCGGAGACAAGGACGACGATGCAAAGACAGAGGAGATGCAGGCAGAGGTAGAGAGCTCCCCGATTGTTGTCCTGGTAAAGACGATTATAGAGCAGGCGGTTCGTATGAGAGCCTCCGATATACATATAGAGCCGTTGGAGACGATTATCCGCGTGCGGTATCGTATCGACGGTGTGCTGCAGGAGATTAACCGGTATCAGGTATCCCTGCTTTCCGCCATTATCGCCCGTATCAAGATTATCGGCGGTATGGATATTTCCGAGAAGAGAAAGCCGCAGGACGGTCGT
>JAFTPY010000065.1 GCA_017463035.1 Lachnospiraceae bacterium | reverse complement strand
TCTTCTGTTACTTTCCGCACTTTTTTCCCTGCATTTTTCCGTGCTATTTTCCTTCCATATACTTCCTCATCTCGTCCTCCTACACATTCCGTCTATTTCAACATCACATGTATAAGTTCGTCAATGCTCTCTTGTGATAACTTCTCGTTATTGTTTTCCGGCAGAAAAACATACTTCATTACTTTCCTCCCTTTTCTCGTCTTTACATAGTCTTCATAATCCCCGTAAACGATGTCAAAATCTTTATACCATTTCATCAACTTTCTGATTTCCGAAGCATTATCTTTGGCAATTTCCAATGTATCAAACACGCGAATTATTTCTGCCGTAACAATTAGATTGTCAGCATCCAGTACAGTATTTTTTACACAAACATATTTCTCCGGAAATCCCTTTGTTATCTCTTCTATCGTTGCCATATTCCTCTCCTCTCAATTATCATGCTCGCATCAAAACGTTTAAAATCAAAAAATCCGCTCTTTCTATACTAAAAATAGCACAGAAAAAAACGGATTTTTTCATTTTGCGTCGGATTATATCACTTTTTTTCCTCAACTTCTACTTGCTTTGCGTCTGCATCTCCCGTCAGCGGATTTCTTGTCTCATAATCAAACAGCACAAATACCGGCTCTTCTGCCGTTTTCACCGTCTCCCGGGACTGCATCTCCCACACCGGATAGGAAAACGGCTCCAAATGGGTCATTCTCGCCAGCTGTTTGGAATCGTACTCCCGGTACTCCGGCAGATAGGTACGGGTTTCCTCTTCTCTCCGATAGAAGTCCCGCATCGCTTCCTTGTATAGCTGTAAGTCTTTCGCAAAATCCGGCCGGCTCTTTACATTTTCCCGCAGATACAAATCGTAGGTCAAAAGCTCCCGATATACCTCCTCATACTCTTTATCCTTCTCCCGGGCAAAAGCAAGCAACACCTGATAACGATAGCTTCTTGCCGGACTGTTGACAAAATAGCCCTTCTCCTCGTAAAACTCTGCCAATGCCTCATACATCTGAAACGGGGAGTCAAAGGCCTGCAACAAAAAGCGCAACGTATGTACAAACTGATTGCTGTTATAGTAAAGCTCCACCATCTCCTCAATGCGTTTTAATCGAAGCACTTCTTCAAAGGATATCCACTTGGTAAACAGCACTTCATAAGGCGGCTTGTCCGTATAGCAGATGCCGAATTCTTCTGCCCGATCCATCATCTCGGAACCCTTCAGCACCTTTAAAAATCCAAGCTGCAACTGCTCCGGCTTCATGGCATACACCCGGTCAAAGGATCGTCCGAAGCTTTTATAATCTTCGTAAGGAAGCCCCGCAATCAAATCCAAATGCTGATGCACATTGTTGCCTCTGTTAATCCGTGCCACAACACGCTCCAGCTTGTCCACATCCATACTTCTGTGAATCGCAGCAAGCGTCTCCGGATTTACGGACTGTACCCCGATTTCCAGCTGTACCAGTCCCGGACGCATCCGGGAAAGAAGCTCCAGTTCCTCTTCGTTTAAAATGTCGGCAGAAATCTCAAAATGAAAATTCGTTACACCGTTATCATGCTCTGAAATATATTGCCAAATCGCTGCGGCATGAGCATGGTTGCAGTTAAAGGTCCGGTCCACAAACTTAACCTGCTTTACCTTGCGGTCTAAGAAAAACTGCAACTCCCTTTTCACTATATCCAAATCCCGGAGCCGCACCTTTTTATCAATGGAGCTGAGACAATAGCTGCACCGAAACGGACAACCTCTGCTTGATTCGTAATATATTATCCGGTTCTCAAACGCCGATAAATCCTCGTATAAAAAAGGTAAGGTGTTCATATCCGTCAGGTCACGGGGCATGGTATAGCCGGAAGACAGACACAGACCTTTTATCTCGGATAAGCCGATATCGGCTCTTTCGACATTGTCTCCTACCGGACTGCGCCCTTCCTCTTCTCCGCTTATCCACTGATTTTGTTTAGCTTTCTCCCGGTTATCCACATTCTGTGCCGAAACACACTCCCTTTTAACATAATACCGTAACAGCTCCCGGAAGGTTTCCTCCCCTTCTCCCACCATAATTCCGGTCACCTCTGGATGCTCCGCGAGAAGCTTCGGTGCATCATAAGACACCTCCGGTCCTCCCAACCAGATAGGCACCGTCGGCAGCAGCTTGTGAAGCTCCGTCACCAACTCCCACACATAATTTATATTCCAAATATAGCAGGAAATCCCGACGACATCCGGCTGTCTCTTATAAACATCCGCCAGCACATCCGTAAAGGCGTGGTTAATCGTATACTCCGCCAGCTCCACATGCCCCCGAAGCTCATCGCCCGCATAAGCACGCAAGCTGTACAGGGCCGGGTTGGAATGGATATATTTTGAGTTTAAAGCAACCAAAAGAAACTTCATTGCGGGACTCCTCTCCAAAATTGCACTCTGTGTCATAAATCATCATCTGATAAAGCACTCTTTCGCCATTGTACAAGACAAGGGGCTGTCGCATGGATTTTCGGGTATAGCATACTCTTTTATTTTCTTTTATTACGTTTCAATCCAAACAGACACACGTAATTTTATGCCTGTTTGAACTTTACGTAGGATAGTAGACTTTCTTATTACTTCGTTAGCCTGTCAGCAACGTCCGGACAGGAGGTCCGGGCGAGCCCGCCATAAGGCATGGATGCCGCATCAGGGCGGTTGCGTTACTTATTCTCACTCTATCCCGAAGTAATTAGAAAGACTCTATCCGGAGTATGAGAAAACAGACATAAAATCACGTTTGCCTGTTTATTCACGGACCTCCAAAAAAGGAAATAAAAGAGTAGGGCTGCGCATTAAATACATGCGCCAGCCCCGGCCCCTGTGTCTACTTCGACAGCGTCTTTATCATTCCCGTGATGGTCTCGATTGCGCTGTTTAACTTGCTCTCACTCATCGCCGTCACATACTTCTCACGGTTTTCGTAAACTTCGTTCACCGCAGAAAGCAACGTCTCATTGGTCACGTCCTCTTCCTTTAATACGTAGGAAAATCCCTGACGTTCAAAGGATTCCGCATTTAAAATCTGGTCGCCCCGGCTGGCTGCCGCAGAAAGCGGAATCAGAATGTTCGGCTTTTTCAATGCCAGAAGCTCACAGATGGCATTGGCTCCCGCACGGGACACAATCACATCCGCTGCCGCAAACAAATCCTTTAATTCCTTGTTGATGTATTCAAACTGCACATAGCCCTCGCGACCGTTAAAGACCTCATCCGTCTTTCCTTTCCCGCAAAGATGAATGACCTGGAACTTCTGCAAAAGAGTCGGCAATAAGTCACGAATCGCATTGTTGACCGATGCGGCTCCCGTACTTCCTCCGATGACAAGAAGCACCGGCTTATTGGCCGTAAAACCACAGAAATCAAGGCCCTTTATTTTATTTCCCGTAAACAATTCCTTACGAATCGGAGAACCGGTCAGCACCGCTTTCTCCTTCGGAAGATAATTTAAGGTCTCCGGAAAGTTTGCGCATACCTTCGTAGCGGACGGAATGGCCAGCTTATTTGCCAGCCCCGGCGTAATGTCGGACTCGTGGATAATGCACGGAATCTTACACTTTTTCGCCGCCATTACCACCGGTACGGATACAAAGCCGCCCTTGGAAAATACAATATTCGGCTTCAGCTTTTTTAACAGCTTCTTCGCCTGAAAATATCCTTTTACCACCTTAAACGGATCCGAAAAATTCTTCGGGTCGAAATAACGGCGCAGCTTACCGGAGGAAATTCCGTAATAGGTCACTCCCTGTCCGGTAATCAGTTCCTTTTCAATGCCCTCGTAAGAGCCGATGTAGGAAATCTCATACCCTGCTTCCTTTACCGCAGGAAACAGTGCGATATTCGGAGTTACGTGTCCGGCAGTACCTCCGCCGGTAAATACAATATGTTTCATAAGGCGTTATGCCCTCCATTCCTTTAATGCCTTGGCAAGCTGGTCCGGACAAGACGTGGATTTAAAACCGCACTTAATCCCTTCCAGTCTGGAAACCACCTCGTCCACCGGCATACCCTCTACCAACTTAGAAATGCCTTGGGTGTTTCCGTTACAGCCGCCGATAAACTTTACACTTTTTACAATACCGTCTTCTACCTCAAAATCAATGGCGGAAGAACAGGTGCCCGATGTCTTATATCTCATAGTATATGCTCCTTTTCTGTCTCTTGTGCATGTCCTTCGTTCCGAAATCAACACGTACAATCATATATCGCCTGTAAATCTGCCCTTATTATACGAAAAGCACTCGTGAAAATCAAGTCAAATCACAGAAAGTTCATTGTACTTTTCTTTGTTTTATGCTAAACTGAAAAAAATGTCGGTTCTTGGTATGCCCTTTTTGCATCTGATATGCATCTCCGGACAAATACGCCCAAGACCGCAAAGGAGATTTTATGAACAAACTCGGGATTATCGGTGCAATGGAAGAAGAAGTTGCACGTATTAAAGAAGCTATGACAGAGGTACAAATTACAGAACGTGCCTCTCTGACCTTCTATGAAGGCAAGTTACAGAGTCTCCCGGTAGTGGTAGTCCGCTCCGGTATCGGCAAGGTAAATGCCGCCATCTGTACCCAACAGTTAATTGATTTATTCGATACCGATGCCATTGTAAACACCGGTATCGCAGGCTCTCTGGATGCCGCCATCGATATCGGCGACATCGTGCTCTCCACCGATGCACTGCAGCATGACATGGATGCCGTAGCCTTCGGTTATGAGGTAGGTGTCATCCCGCGTATGGATACCTCTGTTTTCGTAGCGGATGAAACGCTCCGTACCCTTGCCGGTGAGGTTTGCCGGGACGTGAATCCGGAGATTACGGTCCACGAGGGGCGTATTGTCACCGGTGACCAGTTTATTGCCGCAAAGGAAAAGAAAGAATGGCTTACCTCTACCTTCCACGGCATGTGTACCGAAATGGAGGGCGCTGCCATTGCCCAGGCCGCTCACAATAACAAGATTCCGTTCCTGATTATCCGCGCCATTTCCGATAAGGCCGACGATTCCGCCAGCATGGATTATCCGACCTTTGAGGCAAAGGCCATCACCCACACGGTAAATCTTGTATGCGAGCTTGCCAAGCGTCTGGCATAAGCCTTCCGCATTTTCGGCTATATCTAAGGTGCTGCCGCAATCTTGTGGCGGCACTTTTTCTCATTTTATGTAAAATATTGCAACCAAGCGAAAAATTCCGGTAGTTATATTAGTGAAAGAGCTCTTATCAAACAAGGTAGGGAAACAATGGAAGACAAAGAAATCATAGATTTGTACCTGGACAGAGATGAAGCCGCTATTTCCGCCACTGCGAAAAAGTACGGAAACTACTGCTATTCTGTCGCCTACAATATCTTATATAACAAAGAGGATGCCGAAGAAAGCGTAAGCGATACCTACTTAGGTGCCTGGAACAGCATTCCTCCCCACAAACCGGAGGTTTTATCTGCGTTTCTCGGGAAAATCACCCGATACGTCAGCCTGAAGCGTCGTCGCGACAAACAGGCACAAAAACGCGGCGGTGGCGAGCTTTCCCTTGCATACGAAGAGCTTGCGGACTGCATTCCCGCAAACCATGATATTGACGCCGAACTGGAATCAAAAGAAATCGCAATTCATATCAATGCCTTTCTTTCCGCACTTCCGGCCACAGAACGACATATTTTTGTCTGCCGTTACTGGTACTTCGACAGCATTGCTTCCATCTCCCGACAGTTCGGATTCCGGGAAACAAAAGTGAAATCCATGTTATTTCGTATCCGTACCAAACTTCGAGACAAACTAAAAAAGGAAGGTGTTATGATTGAGTATTGACAAACTGACCGACGCCATCGGAATGATTGACGACAACATGATAAAAGAGGCAAAAGACACCGGCAAAGCAATTGTTCGGTTCCCTTTTCGAAAGCTTGCGATTGCAGCCGCCGTTGCACTTGTCTGCTTCGGCTCGGTTCCTGTACTTGCAGCCGCCGATGTAGAACCCGCATATGACTTACTTTACACAATTTCTCCCGCCATTGCCCAGAAATTCAAACCGGTAAATCTTACCTGTGTTGACCGGGGAATTCAACTGGAGGTAGATTCCGCTTATATTCACGACAATACTGCCGAAGCAATCATTTGTATCAAGGATTTATCCGGCGACCGGATTGACGAAACCGTAGACCTATTTGACAGCTATAACATCCGTAATATAAAGGACAGCTCCGCCACCTGCAATCTGCTTGATTACAATGAGGACTCGGGGGTTGCTGCCTTCTCGGTTCTGATGGAACAAATGGATGGTTCTTCTCTCTCCGGAAGTAAAGTAACGTTTTCCCTATCCAAGCTTTTATGCAAGAAGGGGCAATTCAACGGAGTATTGAAAGATATCTCTCTTTCTTCCGTCACCGACACTCCCCTTCTTACGGATAACGTTAAAATCCGGGGAGGCGGAGGCCGCCCTCGTCCGGACACCGCCATGTTTTTGCAGCCTGCATCCTCCCCTCTTTCCACTCCGCTTTCCGGCATCTCCGTTACCGGCCTCGGTTACGAAAACGGAAATCTTCATGTACAGATTTGCTACCAGGATATCGGGAACACGGATAATCACGGATGGATTCGGTTGCAGAACAAAAACGGCGAAGTTCTGGAAAGCTCCTATGATGTCAGCTTTTGGGATGAATCC
>JAFTPY010000064.1 GCA_017463035.1 Lachnospiraceae bacterium | reverse complement strand
CGTTGTTAATATCGAAGGTGTCACCAAGTATTTCGACCAGAACCGTCCGGTTTCTTTATTCAAACGTGAGAAGCATCGCATCTACGCCCTGAAGGATGTGTCTTTTACCTTGCAAAAAGGCGAATTCGCCGCTTACGCAGGCCCTAACGGTGCCGGAAAATCCACTACCTTTAAGCTTCTGTCCGGCATGCTCTGTCCCCAGGAAGGAACCGTCCGCATCTTCGGCATGGACCCAAACAAGTCCCGTATTCCGGTGATGCGTCGTACCGGCATCTTATTCGGTAACCGCAGCGAACTGTGGTGGGATCATCCGGTCCGTGCTTCCTTCGAGTGGAAAAAGGAAGTCTGGGATATTAAGGATGCGGATTATGAGCGTGTTCGGGAAGAACTGACGGAGCTCCTTTCCCTGGGCGACCTCTGGAACAGCTACGCCAGAGAGCTTTCTCTCGGACAGCGTATGCGGGCAAACCTTGCTCTTATGCTTCTCCACGAACCGGAGCTTGTACTCTTAGACGAGCCGACTTTGGGTCTGGATGTCCTTGCCAAACGGCAGATGATTGAGTTCCTGAAAAAAATCAACCGGGATAAGCAGGTGACCATTCTTGTTACCTCTCACGATATGGACGATTTGACGGAAATGGCAAACCGTATTCTTCTCATTAACGAAGGACAGCTTGCCTTTGACGGCGACTACGAACAATTAATTCGGCTGACCGGCGACAACCGGGTCATCAAACTGACCGCAAAAGGGGAAGCACCTATCCTTTCCGGTGCAACCTATGTAGGCACGGAAGAAGGGAAACATCTGTACCGATATGATGCAAGCAAAACGTCTGTATCGGAGATATTCGGAAGTATTTCAAAGATACAGACCGTGGAGGACGTGGAACTGGGGCACGAAGCAATTGAGCAGGTCATTGCGAGACTGTATGCAAACTGGAAGAAGGAGGCATAAATGAAAGCAGAAATCAACAAAGATATTGAACTGGTTCAAATCCTGTTGTATCTTTCTGAACAGCAGGAAAAAACCATTCAGTGCATCAATAATAAAGTCTACACTACCGCCATTTCAGAGTGGTTCGCAGCTTACAAAAACCATTCTGCGGTACAGCTCACAAAGGACTTAATTCATAAGGAGAACTTCATACATATCCGTCCTTTACAGGCCATTTTATCACTGAAAGATATTATTGCAAACCCGGAACATTCTCTTTATGCCTGGGGAACCGCTGTCACAGAATTCCGGAGAACTTCTGGTTTTGATGCCTTTTTCGAAAGTCAGTCCGGCTATTATAAGTGGATATCGGACCATATCACTTCCTGTGATTTTGATACATGGGTAGGCTTTATCGATGCTTACTTTCGTCAAAAACCGGATGAATTCCGGCTTATCGTTTGTCCGCTTGCCGGAAATTACGGATTTTCTGTGGAAGAAAACGGCAAGAATGTAGCTTACACCGTCCGTTTTGAACCCAAATACGACGAGAACGGAACCCCGGATTGGAACTTTGACTTTTTTGCAAAAGGTATTGCCCACGAATACGCTCATTGCTTTGTAAATCCGGTGGTGGAAGCTCATGTGGATTTGTTACAGAAGCATCCGGACTTTTTTATAAAGCATAAGGATATCCCGAACTTCTATAATACGGATTACGCGGTAATCAACGAATACTTTGTAAGAGCATTCCAGATACGGTTTATGGAGTGCAACCATACCCTGTTTCCGGGCTTTGATATCGAAAAGGAATATGAATATCAGAGAACGGCGTTTTTGTTTATTGATAGGTTTGTGGATGTGTTGCAAGAGTTTGAAGCATCGGCTGTGAGCTTTTCAGATTTCTACCTGGCAAGGATAGAGAGGATTTTAGCAGAGACTACGGAACATTAAACACGTGAGGAAATATTTATGGATAAACTAAAAACAGTTACAGAAAGTTTTTAAAAACATAGCAAAGCCATTTTAGGAGACAATCTGTTGGAGTATATCTTCACGGTTCGGCTGCCATGGGCTGTTATAACTATGAAAAAAGTGACATTGACCTGCTAGTTGTGATTCATAACGACATGTCCGATGAAGAAAAACGCCGATACATGGATATGGTTGTGGAACTAAATACATATGCACCGACAAAAGGGATTGAATTCAGTATTGTCAAGAAATCCGTCTGTAAGCCTTTTGTATATCCTACCCCTTTTGAATTACATTTTTCTATTGCACATTTAAAGTGGTACAAAAGCAATCCTCAGGATTATATCCTGAAAATGAAGGGCACCGACAAGGATTTGGCAGCTCATATTACGATTCTCTATCACAGAGGTTTATGTCTTTGGGGAGAAGAAATTCACAATGTATTTGAGGTTGTCGACGAGAAGGCGTATTTTGACAGTATTTGGTATGATATCGAATGTGCCGAGGAAGATATCCTTGAAAACCCTGTTTATGTAATCCTTAATCTGTGCCGCGTTTTGGCATTCAAAAAAGAAAAACTGATTTTATCAAAACAGGAAGGCGGTATCTGGGGATTGGCTCACGTTCCCGAAAAATACAGCAGCTTGATACAACAGGCACTTGATGAATATGCATCCGTCGGCACCATGGAACTT
>JAFTPY010000004.1 GCA_017463035.1 Lachnospiraceae bacterium | reverse complement strand
TATGAGTCCTTTGAGGTTTCTATTGACAAGGAGACGGGAGAGTATACCTACGAATTCCATTTGAAGGAGCCGGTAAGAACCTATGCGGACGAAGAACCGTCTGCGGTGGGGATTACCGTGGATTATAAGGGCGTGCCGTATTATATGGCGCAGATGAATGAGTTTTTGCGTACCTATGCCAAGAGGTTCAACGAAATTCATAAGTCCGGCGTGGATTTAAACGGAGAAGCGGGCTTGGACGTCTTTGTGGGAGCTGATAAGATTACCGGAAAAGAGTATCAGTTCGGTGTTTACGGGGAAGAAGGTGCGACAGGATATGATCCGTTTTCCTTCAATTCCCAAACCGGTGAATTTTTCCAGGAAGATATGACGGGCGTTGTCAGCTCTTATTATCATATTACCGCAGAAAATATCCGCATAAACAATACGATTCAGCATGATGCAAGAAAGTTTGCCGCTGCTTCGGATATTGTGAACGGCGTAGGTAATTACGATAAGGCGTTGGAGCTTTTGGAGTTAAAAACCGACACCTCCATGTTTAAACAGGGCAAGCCGGCGGCGTTTTTGCAGACGCTGGTAGCGGAGGTCGGTATCGATACGAAGGCTGCGCTGAATTTCGAAAAGAGCCAGAACAATCTGGTGAGTGCCATCAACAACCAGCGTTTGTCGGTGGGCGGTGTGGATACGGAAGAAGAAGCTATGAACCTGATGCGGTTCCAGCAAGCTTATAATTTATCCGCACAGGTGATTTCGGTAATGAATGAAGTTTATGATAAATTAATTAATTATATGGGTGCATAAACAGAGAAAAGATGCCGATATAGTTAACAGGCAGAAAACTTTAGGAAAAGGAGGCAGATTCGATGCGTATTACCAATAAGATGATGACGAATAACGTCTTACATAACATCAACAATAACAAAAACCTGCTTTCTACCTTGGAAAATCAGTACTCGACAGGCAAGAAGATCCAGAAGCCGTCGGATGACCCGATTATTGCGGTGCGAGCTTTAAAGCTTCGTACGAATCTTTCCGAGATTACCCAGTACACGGAGAAGAATATTCCGGATGCTCTTTCCTGGATGGATACAACGGAAAGCTCTCTGGATGTGGTGAATGAGATTTTACGGCAGATGAACACCTACTGTAACCAGGGTGCCAATGATACCCTGACGGCTGAGGATCGTGACAGTATTGTAGAAAATCTGGAGCAGTTAAAGCAACATATTTATCAGGAAGGCAACAGTAACTATGCCGGACGTTATGTATTCTCCGGATACAAGACGGATACGCCGCTGGTATTTAACGAGCCGACGGATGAGTACACGTATCGGATTACGGAGCCTCTTTGCGGAGAGGACATCAGTGCGGAGTTTAAAATTGTAAATAACGTAGATATCAATGCCTTTGATAAAGAAAATCCGGATGCCTTCGACAAGACTATGCCGAATCAGATTCAGTATTATCGTTTGCGTCTGGGGTATAACAACCTGGAGCCGGGAGCTTCTATCGAATATACCGATGGCAGCACGGATGCGGAAGGATATCTGGTGAAGACGCAGATACCGATTACCGCGGAAAAGACGTTGACGGACCCGGATGCCTATCAGCCGGGGGACGATGAGGTATATTTTATCGCGGAAACCGGTGAATTGATTTTCGGTAAAGATGTGTATGAAAAGGTAAGAAAGTCCGAGCACCTGGATGTGACCTATTCCAAGAAGGAATTTCAGACAAACGAGCTTCGTCCGGAGCATTATTTTAATTGTACCAGAACCTCTGCGGACGGAACGGAGGTACTGAATTATGAAAAAGAGGATTTGAACTATAACATCGAGAAAAAGTTTGGTGTAAAGGAAGGACAGGAAATCCAGTACGAGGTAAACTTTAACCAGAAGCTTACAATTAATACCCAGGGGGATGAAGCGTTTACCCACGACATCGGACGTGCCATTGACGATATTATCAATGCGGTCAGCGATGTACAGGAAACAGAGGAAAAGATGAAAGAAGTAGATAAGATGCTGGAGGATACCAACCTGACGCCGGAGCAGAGAAAGGCACTGGAAGGGATTAAAGAGCAGTTGACTTCCGAGTTTACCCTGCGTACGGATATCATGCAGGCAGCCTTTGCAGGCGGTCTTTCCGATACCATGGAAATGCAGGATAAGGTAAATGTGGCAATGTCCGATTTGGGCGGTCGCTATAACCGGTTGCTTTTGACTCAGAGCCGTCTGGGAGACCAGCAGGTGGACTTTGAAGATTTACTTTCTTCCAACGAGGATGTGGATTTGGTAGATACCATTATCAAATATACGTCGGCAGAGACGATTTACAATTCTTCTCTGTCTGCCGCATCGAAACTGGTGCAGTCGTCGTTATTAGACTTCCTGTAAAATTCAGAATAAAAACAAAATGAAGGTAGGATATACGAAAGGAGAATGGAAATGTTAGTAAAGACAAGGCATTTTGGAGAGGTTAATCTGGATGAGGATAAGGTGTTGACCTTTGAAGACGGATTAATCGGTTTTGAGGATTGCAAACGTTACACGATTTTGTACAATAATGAGGAGGGCGGAAATAATACCATTTCCTGGTTGCAGAGCCTGGATGTGCCGGAACTGGCCCTGCCGGTAATCAGTCCGTTGTCCGTGCTTGCGGATTATAATCCGATTGTGGAGGATGAGGTGTTAACTCCTTTGGGACAATTGACAGAGGAGAATATCATTATTTTGCTGACTTTGAGCGTGCCGTCGGATATTACGAAAATGTCTGCTAACTTAAAGGCTCCGCTGATTATTAATGCGGATACAAAAAAAGGCTGTCAGATTATTGCAGAGAACCCGGACTATGTGGTAAAATATAATATATACGAGCAGGCGAAAAAGTGCAAAGAAGCAAAGGGGGAATAGGTATGCTGGCCCTGTCGAGAAAAATCAATGAGTCGATTATGATCGGACACGATATTGAAATAACAGTGCTTGAGATTAAAGGTGAGCAGGTAAAGCTCGGTATTAATGCACCGAAGTCGGTGCCGTTGTACCGTAAGGAGATTTATGTGCAGATTCAGGAGGCGAACAAGGAAGCGGTTTCCAACGATGCTTCGCCGGATGTATTAAAGAATATGTTTTAATGTGAAAGAAACGGTGAAAAGTTTTCCTTAAAGGGTTAATTTTTCACCGTTTTTGTCCGATATAGTATTCAAAGAAATGATTTTCTGTCAGAACGGAGTCGACGGAAGATTCGGATAAAGTAAACATGGAGGTGTAAAAGATGAAAATTGAAACCGGAATGATCAATACGGCAGCCTATACCGAAACCGCAACGACGCGGCCGGAAGCGAAGCCGAAGACAGAACCGCAGCTTATGACAAACGAGACTGCTCCGCAGCAAATCGAGGTATTACCTTTCGGAACCGGAAACGGTACGGATGCACAGGCACAGGAGCAGGCAGAAAATCCGGAGAATGCATCCAGACGGATTAAGAATGCGGTGGAACATGCCAACAAGACCATGCGTCATGCAAAGACGAAGTGTGAGTTTTCCTATCACGAGGAGACGAAACGTGTTTCCATTAAGGTAATCGATGAAGAGACGGAGGAAGTCATTCGTGAGATTCCGCCGGAGGAGACCTTAGAGATGATTTCTAAGATGTGGGAGCTGGCAGGTCTTATGGTAGACGAAAAGAGATAAAAGTTTACGGTGCTTCTCGGAAGGAGCCGGGAAACGGAGGTTGTTATGGGAATCGGATTATCGGGCATGGTATCCGGACTTGATACGGATACGCTCATTAAACAGCTTATGTCTGCGGAGCGGACAAGAGTGACAAAGGTAGAAGGAAAAATTACAAAGAACGAGTGGAAGACGGAAAAGTGGAAGGATTTGAATACAAAGATTTATTCCCTGTATACCGGTTCTCTTTCCAAGATGAGAACCCAGGGTAATTACCTTACCAAGAAGACCGTGTCTTCCAACGAAAGCGTTGTAAAGGCAAGTGCCGGCGGTTCCGCACCGATCGGTACGCATTATGTTACCGTGGATGCGGTTGCCAGTGCACAGTATGTAACCGGCGGTACGTTTACTTCCGACGAGAAGCTGACCAGTAAGTCCAAGCTGGTGGATGCGGGAGTTGCGGCAGGGACGAAGATTAATTTCGCCTGCGGGGACAAGACCGCAGAGCTTATCGTGGACGAGAATACCACATTTACCAATCTTTCGGATGCATGTAAGGCAGCAGGATTGAATGTGAATTTTGATGAGGCAAGACAGTGTCTGTACATCAGCTCCAGACAAAGCGGTAAGGAGAATGCATTCTCCATCACCACCGACACGGAGAATGTTGACAGTGCGGCAGCTCGTAAGGGGATTTACGAACTGGCAGGCTACAGTGCAATGTCCGACAGTGACAAGAAGGCCTTTGATGAGGCGATGGCTACCTTAGAGGCAAGCAAGTCGGCCGATATCAATGCGGTTCTTGCAAAGGCAGCAAGCGGTACGGAATTAACCGCTGATGAAAAGAAGATAAACGATGCTTATAATCTTTTGGTGAAGAAGACTGAGGAGCAGGCAGAAAAGACTGCGGAAAAGAAAGCGCAGGATACGGTGAATAACGATATTATCGCACAGATTACCGCTGCGGTAGAGAGTGGCGTTGCAGATACCGATATTTACGGCAAAGAGTTTACCGCAGAGCAGATTACCGCATTAAAGGAAAAGGCAGATAAGGCCGCAGAAAAGATGTATGAGGAGAGCTTCAAGAAGTTCTGCGAAAAGGAAGAGAACGCAGAGAAGTTTAAGAATGTGACCTATGCGGATGCATTGAAACTTCAGGAGAAGAAGGCGGCGGCAGAGGCAGACCCGACGGCAGAGCAGTTGACCGCAGAGGAAGAGGAAATCTTAGCGGCACTGAATCAGGTACAGGCAGAGGTGGATGAGGATGCGCTTCAGGCCACCATTGAGGAGGAAGTAAAGAATTACAATACCTCCGATACGGCAAAGAAGGCTGTTGCCGACGGTAAGGCGGCTATAGTTGACACCGAGAAGGCGGATGCAAAGGCTGCGTTGGCAACGAACATTGCGAACTATGCCGATATCGAACGTTTTAATGCTTCCGATAATGCTTTGGCGGCCATCGGTCTCGGTAATATTGACGGTTCCGCAATCAGCAACGGTGCCGGTGTAGGCGGAATGACCGTATTTGCGGCAAGCGACGCAAAAGTTACGGTAAACGGTGCGGTAATCGAGTCTTCCTCCAATACGATTTCCGTAAACGGACTGACCTTGGATTTGGTATCCGCAAAGCCGGGAGAGACGATTTCCATCGGTGTATCCCAGGATACGGACAGTGTTTATAATATGGTAAAGGATTTCGTAAAGCAGTACAACGAAGTCTTAGAGGAATTAAATAACGCATACTATGCAGAGTCTGCAAGAGGCTATGAGCCACTGACGGATGAGCAGAAGGATGCCATGAGCGAAACGGAAGTGGAGAAATGGGAGAAAAAGATTAAGGATTCTCTTCTTCGAAGAGATGATACCATCGGCTCCCTGTTGAATGCGATGCGTACCGCCCTTGACGGTTGTGTAACCGTGGACGGTCAGGATTATGCACTTTCTTCCTTCGGTATTTGTACTACCAAGTACACCGAGAAAGGCAAGCTACATATTTACGGTGACCAGGACGATCCGGACGGCATGATGTACGAGGATAAGCTTCGTAAGGCCATCGAAGAGGATCCTGACAAGGTAATGGAGGTTTTACAGACGATTTCCAAGAATCTGTACGACACGATGGCTGATAAGATGAAGGCTTCGGAGCTCAGCAGTGCCCTTACCTTCTACAACGACAAACAGATTACGAAGGAGCTTACCGGTTATAAGGAACAGCTCAAGAAGGAAGAGGATCGTCTTACAGAAATCGAAGACCGTTACTATAAGCAGTTTGCTTCCATGGAAACGGCACTCAGTAAGTTAAGCAGCCAGTCCAGTTCTTTGGCATCCATGCTGGGAATGGGACAGTACTAAAATATGGAATGATAAGGGAAAGGAAGGTATTTGCCTATGCCACCAACAAATGCAGCAAGTTTATATCAGGGAACGAAAATTAACACAGCATCTCCTGCGGAGTTAACATTGATGCTGTACGACGGAGCGATTAAGTTCTGTAACATTGCCATGCTCGGTCTGGAAAAGAACGATTATGAGAAGGCAAGTACCTATATCATCAAGGTTCAGAATATCATTACAGAGTTCCGTTCCACGCTTGATTTCAAGTATGCAACGGCAAAGGACTTTGACGTGATTTACGAGTACATCTACGGACTTTTGGTACAGTCCAACATTAAGAAGGATATCAGCCTTTTGGAAGAGGCGCTTAATCAGATTCGTACCATGAGAGACCTTTGGAAAGAGGTTATGCGTAAGAATAATATGTACGTAAAATAGGAATCGCTTTTCGGGAACAGCGGTGCGTTGCGCACGGCTGTTCCTTGTATACTATAACGGAGGAGAAGCAGTGGACAGAGTTGAGTTTGCAACGTGTTTTAAGATATTGGAAGACACGATACAGAAGAAAGAACAGTATTTGGATGAACTGACGGCTTTGACAAAGCAACAGGAAAACATCTTGTTGATGGAGAAGTTTTCCATGGACGAATTCGAGGCTCTGATGGAGAAAAAGGACCCGTATATCCGGAAGATATCCGAGTTTGACACGGGCTTTGAAGGGATCTATGCAAAGATGAAACCGGTAATGGACCAGTATAAAGCGGAATATGAGCCGAGAATTCGTGCGTTACAGGCAAAGATTAAGACGGTGCTGGAAAAGGGTGCCGCTCTTTGCACGTTAGAGGAGCAGAACAGGACACGGTTGGAGCATTGTTTGACGGATAAGAAGCAGGAAATCAGGAATTTTAATAAAAGCAGCCGGACGGTAAGCAGTTATTACAGAAATATGGCCGGTGCGGTTTCGGATCAATCGTTTTTTATGGACAAAAAGAAGTAAAGGAGGAGTTGCCATGAGGAAGTTTGTAAAGGGCGCGGTGTTGCTTTTGTGCGCGTTGGCCGTTTCGGCTTTTGCAAAGGGAACCGATGCAAAGGCAGCAGGAAACGCAACCATGCTGCCGGATCAGTCGATTCAGGTAAATTATGAGTATGAAGAAATGGTGGTTACCGCAGGGAAAAATACGGTCATTTATTATTCCGACAAT
>JAFTPY010000063.1 GCA_017463035.1 Lachnospiraceae bacterium | reverse complement strand
TATCTTCCGAAAAACGCGGTGCTTACTCCTCATCCGGGAGAACTTTCACGCTTGCTCGGTGTGCCGGTAAAGGTGCTGACGGCTCGTTTTTTAGAGACGGCAAAAAGGATTTCTTCGATAAGTAATCTTACCTATGTATTAAAGGATGCGGCTACTTTGACGATAAACAATTCGGACTGTGTTGTAAATACTACCGGAAATAACGGCATGGCTACGGGAGGCAGCGGTGATATTCTGACGGGAATTATCGGAGCGTTGGCAGCGGGAGGTATGGATGTTTTTACGGCAGCGGCGGTGGGCGTATGGCTTCACGGTGCTGCGGGAGATGCAGCCGGGAAGAGTGTGGGAGCGGCACCGATGATAGCAAGAGATATTTTACAGGCAATCGGGACGCCTTTTGAGGACAAAGAAAAGGAAGTGAAATTTGATGGGGTATGAACTGCAAAAAGTAAAAGAATACTACCGGGTAAAGGCAGACATTAATCTGGATGCCGTTGCCCATAATGCAGAAGAGATAAAGAACCACTTACAGCCGGGAGTGAAGTTGGCAGCGGTGATAAAGGCAGACGGTTACGGACACGGAGCGGTTCCTGTGGCGGAAACGGTGTATGAGACGGCGGATTGGTTTGCGGTCTCCAATATTGAGGAAGCGTTGGAACTTCGGGAGGCCGGCTTGGATAAGCCGATTTTGACTCTGGGCTATACGGCACCGTTACAGCTTGCGGATGCAATCAAAAACCGGATTACGCTGACGCTTTGTGATATGGAGTCCGCGGTAGAAATCAGTGAGGCCGCATCTCGTATCGGGCTTATTGCGGAGGTGCATATTAAGGTGGATACCGGTATGGGGCGTATCGGATTCCCGGCAGATGCCGATGTTGCCGAACAGGTGGCAAAGGCAGTGCGGTTGCCGAATATTAAGGCCACCGGTATTTATACTCATTTCGCCAGAGCGGACGAGGCGGACAAGGGAGCTACGGAGCTTCAGTTTCATAAATTTCTGGCATTTATCGACGCTATGGAGAAGCACGGGGTGACAGGATTACTTCGTCATGCGGAAAACAGTGCGGCAATTTTGAGCCTTCCGGAATATCAGCTGGACATGGTGCGGCTGGGGATCAGCTTGTACGGAATGTATCCTTCCGAGGAGGTTATGCCGGAGGATATTGCACTACAGCCGGCCATGGAGATTAAGTCTCATGTGGCATTTGTAAAAACTGTTCCGGCTGGCACGGGTATCGGCTATAACGCTACCTATGTGACGCCGGCACCGCAACGGATTGCTACTGTACCGGTGGGATACGGCGACGGGTATCCGAGAGCTTTGTCCAATTGCGGACGGGTTTTGGTTCACGGACACAGTGTGCCGATTGTAGGCCGGGTATGTATGGATCAGCTGATGATTGACGTAACGGATGTACCGGAGGTACAGCGGGGAGATACGGTTACTCTTATGGGAAGAGAGGAAAGAGAAGTCATTACGGCAGAGGAAATCGGTGCGCTGTCTCATTCCTTCCATTATGAAATGGTGTGTAATGTAGGAAAACGCATTCCGCGTGTGTATTATAAAAAGGGAGAAGCCGTCGGGGCACGACACTTCGTATAACGCATATAATATAGCAGACAGTAGAAGTATAAGAAGTTTTTTTGGGGGAATACTGTTGCTATAGAGTAAAGCGGAGTGTGAAACTATGGTAATTCGACGTGGCGATATTTTTTATGCGGACCTTCGTCCGGTGGTTGGTTCGGAGCAGGGTGGCATCCGGCCGGTATTGATTATTCAGAACGATATAGGAAACAAACACAGTCCTACGGTCATCTGTGCGGCGATAACTTCAAAAATGAACAAGGCAAAGTTGCCGACTCACGTGGAAATTAACGCAAATAAGTATGATATTATGCGTGATTCGGTGATTTTACTGGAACAGGTAAGGACTATTGATAAAGTAAGGTTAAAGGAAAAGGTTTGTCATTTGGACAGAGATGTGTTGGAGCGTATCAACAAGGCTCTTTGTGTCAGCCTTGCGTTAGATACATAACAAAAGAGAGAAAGGGGATTTACTATTCATGCAAGAGTATCCCATACTTGGCATAGGAATAATTTTGGGACTTCTGATTATGAACGGTCTCGCTTCGGCAGCGGAGACCGCATTTGAGCAACCGCTCAGTGCCGTTGTGAAAAAGAGTGTTGCCGAAGGTGACAAAAAGGCAGTACGGGTGGCTGCGATTATTGACCGCAGGAAGCGTTGTACTACGGTACTGGATTTGCTTCGTACCGTGACGGTGTTTCTTTGCGGTATTACATATGCGGAGTTGTTAAAATGCTTTGCGGTACCTGCGTTACAGTCTTATTTTGAATCGGACAAACTTGCAAAATTGTATGTTTGGATTTGCCTGATATTTATAACGGTAATCGGCGTGTGGCTGGTGGAACTGCTTAGTATAAAGGTTCCGAAGAAGCTGGGCTATAAATATGCGGACCGCTTTGTGTTCCGGGTGTCCGGCTTTGTACGTTTCTTTATGATATTGTTTGCGCCGCTTGCCTTTTTGGCGGAAGGTGCAGCAAAAGGAATCGGTGTTGTCTTTGGTGTAAATCCGGGAGATAATGGGGAAAATGTAACCGAAGAGGAAATTATTTCCATTGTAGCGGAAGGCCAGGAGCAGGGGCTTTTGGACGAAGAGGAAGCGGAGATGATTACCAATGTTATGGATTTTGATGCCAAGGCGGCCAGGGATGTTATGACCCGGAAGAAAAAGATTATCGGTATTCACGAGGAGACAAGCATTGAAGAGGCATTGGAATTTGGTTTAAAGGCCAATTATTCTCGTTTTCCGATGTATGGAGAGAACATGGATAACATTACCGGCATTCTGCACTTGAAAGATTTGATGCTTTATTTCATGGAGTACCGGAATAATGCGGAGGTGCTAAAAAATACACCTTTGTCAGAGGTGGCAAGAGAACCCTATTTTGTACCGGAGACGCAGAATATCGACGTTTTATTGAATGATATGCAGGAAAAGAAAATCCATATGGCAGTGGTAATCGATGAATACGGTCAGACCGCGGGAATTGTGGCGATGGAGGACATGCTGGAAGAAATCGTAGGAGATATTCAGGACGAATACGATAACGAGGAACAGGAGATTGTTCCGCAAAGTGACGGCACCTTTATGGTGCGCGGTTTTACCACGCTGGAAGAATTGGGTGATGTGCTGGAAGCGGATTTTTCGGAGGAAGAGGCCGATACGGTAAACGGATTTGTGATTTCCAAACTGGGCAGGCTTCCTTCGGAGGGAGAGACGGAATATCCGATGGTTACGGAATACGGCTATTCCTTTGAAATTTGTAAGGTAAAGGGAAAGCAGATTGATACGGTAAAGGTGTCAAAGGCGGATGAATCGGAAACAGAGGGAAAAGAGTGATGTTAAATCACGATATAATAAATGAGCGCACCTGCATTTTGCCGGTGCGCTTTCCTTCTTTGTAATTTAGTTTTCAAGGTCGTTATCGTCATCAAAGTCGCAGTCCGGGTCACTGATAAACTCACGGTTGGAAACACGTTTTTCCATACGCTCCTTTTCAATCAAATCGGACAGGAGATTCTTTACCTCATAGGAACGTTTTATATTGATAATCTCGAAGTGTCCCATGGTTTTGTCGCTGGAGTGACACTGAATGGTTCCGAGACCGAAAATCTTTTGAATCAAGGTTCTCTTTAAAGAAATATCCAGAATACGATACAGACGGACTTCGTCTTCTCTGGTGGTAAAGAAGCCCTGCTTAATGAACAAACGGTCCTTTGTCAAGCGGTAAACGGTAAAGGTCCAAGGCAAACCAAAAAACGTTAAACGTTTCCGGGCTCTCCATAAAATTTCATTCTGATTGGTTTGCGGTAATCCGGTATCTGCCATAACACACCCTCCTCTAATTGTATACATTGCATCCGGGGAAGCACTGCATTAAACAGCGTTTCCATAAAATACAAAAGCTGTCTGTATTCTTACAGAGTTAGTTTAGCATAAGAAGGCGAAAATAACAAGTATCTGATGCAAAGAACGTTGGGCGTTTTTTGTCTCGAGAATTGACTTTATTTTAAATTCCGTTTATACTGAATATAACGTAAACGCAGAGAAGCAACAGGAAAGGAGTATGACTATGGCAGCAATACCGACCGCCCATAATGCGGCAAAGGAAGGCGAAATCGCAAAGACTGTGTTATTACCGGGAGACCCGCTCCGGGCAAAGTTTATTGCCGATACCTATTTGGAGGATGTGACCTGCTTTAATACGGTCCGTAATATGTTCGGTTATACCGGAACCTATAAAGGAAAGAGGGTATCGGTGATGGGCAGCGGCATGGGTATGCCGTCCATCGGGATTTACTCTTATGAGTTATATCATTTTTACGATGTGGACAGGATTATCCGTATCGGATCTGCCGGAGGCATTTCCGACAAGGTGAAGTTAAGAGATCTTGTTATCGGTATGGGAGCTTCCACCAACAGCAATTATGCCGCTCAGTACAATCTGCCGGGCACCATTGCACCGATTGCGGATTATGAGCTTTTGCGTCGCGCGGTAGAGGTGGCGGAAGGTATGAAGGTCCCGGTGGCGGTAGGTAATATTTTATCCTCCGATGTGTTCTACAACGCGGATCCGACCTTCAATGACCGTTGGAAGAAGATGGGCATTCTTTGTGTGGAAATGGAGGCTGCGGCGCTGTATCTGAATGCGGCTTATGCCGGAAAGCAGGCTCTTTGCATGTTGACCATTTCCGACCATTTATATACCGGAGAGGCACTTTCCTCCGAGGACAGACAAAACAGCTTCCATGAAATGATGCAGGTTGCATTGGAACTGGCGTAAAGGAGATTTTTCGATGGATAAGAATGTTGTAAAATATGTGGACCATACCCTTTTAACCCAGACAGCCACCTGGGAAGAGATTAGGCAGATTTGTGATGACGGAGTGGCATATGGTACGGCATCTGTATGTATTCCGCCGTCTTTTGTAAAACGGGCAAAGGATTATTTGGGTGACAAGCTCCCGGTATGTACGGTAATCGGCTTCCCGAACGGATACAATACCACGGCGGTAAAGGTGTTTGAGACCAAGGATGCGGTAGCAAACGGTGCGGACGAAATCGATATGGTCATTAACATCGGTATGGTAAAGGAAGGTAACTTTGCCGGTCTTTTGGAAGAGATTAAGGCGGTGAAGGCGGCTTGCGGCGGTAAGCTTCTGAAGGTTATCATCGAGACCTGCCTTTTGACGGAGGATGAAAAGATAGAAATGTGCCGCGTGGTGACGGAGGCCGGAGCGGAGTTTATTAAGACCTCCACCGGATTTTCCACAGCGGGGGCTACCTTCGCGGATATCGAGTTGTTTGCGAAGCACGTCGGCGAAGGCGTACAGATGAAGGCGGCAGGCGGCATTTCTTCTTTGGAGGATGCGGAAAAGTTTGTAGCGCTTGGAGCTACACGTCTAGGCACCAGTCGTATTGTAAAGATTTTAAAGGCAAACGGGGAAACGGTAAAAGAAGGGTATTAAAGCTGTGAGTCTGTAGGAAAGATGATTTTTTTTGGGGGATTAAATATGGATTTAATTTTTAACAAAGGGCCGCGTGGTTGAAGATAGGAAGCGGAAGCATAGAAAGGGAGGTACTTTTATGGGAGAAAACAATACACAGTTACAGACCTATGAGAAAAAGGTGCTTGCGGTGCAGGATATGGGAAAGAAGTTGCCGGATGCCATGAGTGATGCGGTATGCAGAAAGCTCATTCGCGTAGCGTGCGAGTATCGGATGAAGGCCTATGCACCGTATTCGGGGTTTAAAGTAGGTGCGGCACTTTTGACAAACAGTCACGAAATCATCGGCGGCTGTAATATTGAAAATGCGGCCTATACCCCGACCAATTGTGCGGAGCGTACTGCGTTTTTTAAGGCGGTCAGCGAAGGAAAAAGGGATTTTCTTGCCATTGCCATTGTAGGCGGCAAGGGTGAGGAGTTAGAAGACTTCTGTGCACCTTGCGGTGTATGCCGACAGGTAATGACGGAGTTTTGCGACCCGAAGACCTTTTTGATTATTTTGGCGCGGTCCGAGGATGATTATATGATTTACACCTTGGAGGAATTGATGCCCTTCGGATTTTCCGGAAAGAATCTGTCTTAGCGGAAGAGGATGTAAACGAGTTTACAGACCGGCGTTTTGTACGCCGGATGAGAGAAAGAAACAGAGTAAGAGAGGATTTGTATGAGTAATTATCAGGATTACATTGTAAGAGCAAGTGCGGCGGACGGTCAGATTCGTGTATTTGCGGCAACCACGAGAGATTTGGTAGAAAAGGCAAGAAAGATTCACGGTACCAGCCCGGTGGCCACGGCAGCCTTAGGGCGTCTTTTGACCGGTGCGGCCATGATGGGCAGCATGATGAAGGGCATGAGCGATGTGCTGACGGTGCAGATTATGGGCGACGGTCCTATCGGCTCCATGACCGTAACCGCGGATTCCATGTCCCGTGTAAAGGGCTTTGTGCAGAATCCGGAGGTGATGCTTCCGGCAAGCAAAGAAGGAAAGCTTGACGTAGGCGGAGCGGTCGGTATGGGTATGCTTCGTGTCATTAAGGATTTGGGTTTAAAGGAACCGTATGTGGGGGAAACCGAGCTGATTTCCGGTGAAATCGCAGAGGATTTAACCGTATATTTTGCCACATCCGAGCAGACCCCGTCGTCGGTAGCTTTAGGTGTGCTTATGAACCGCGACAATACGGTAGCGCAGGCCGGAGGCTTTATTATCCAGCTGATGCCGGATGCCAGGTCGGAAGTGATTTCTCATCTGGAGCAGAAGCTGACGGAGGTAACCTCGGTGTCCGGCCTTTTAGAGGAGGGAATGACCCCGGAGGAGATTTTGGAGTACATTTTTGCGGGCTTTGACCTTAAGCTTCTGGATAAGATACCGACCTCTTATTATTGTAATTGTTCCAAGGGCCGTGTGGAAAAGGCATTAATCAGTATCGGTGCAAAGGAATTAAATGCCATGATAGAAGACGGCGAGCCGATTACCATGAACTGTCATTTCTGCGATAAGAACTATACATTTTCTGTGGATGAGTTAAAAAAATTGGTACAAAATTGCAGATAACAGAAAAAGACAAAAGAGAAGACGTTGTGAGTGCGTAGGAAACAACGTAGAATTGTAGCATAGAAAGGTAGGAAAGAGAATGAAAAAATGCCCGCAGTGTGAGGGGAAAGGAATCTCCGTTTGTGTGGTTTGCTTCGGAGAAAAGATTAATCCCATTCACAAAAACAAGGTGTGCGGTTTTTGTGGCGGACACGGAGAAACGAAATGTATTATTTGTGAGGGAAAAGGGGAGCTGGCCGATGACGACATCTTTGCCGTGGACGGAAAGCTGCCGAATTATCCGGCAAAATTGAGTAAGGACTAGTGAGAAGGGCTGCCTGTTTGCGAACGGGGGCCTTTCTTTTTCTTTCGGAAATCTTTCGTTTTTTCTGACGTTTTTCTTTTGCTTTCTGTGGTAGGATAGAGACATGGATGGTTCCGGAGCTGTCTTGCCCTCCGATGAGAGGGATGGTTATTTATGGAATTGTAACGGAGAATAATCTGTCGTATAATGGAGGTAAAGTATGGGGAAGTACGGAGGAACGGTATGTATAACATATTAGTGGTCGAGGATGACAAAGAAATCAGAGACGGTATCGAGATTCTTTTAAAAAGTCAGGGATACCGGGTGTTTAAGGCGGAGGACGGCATTCGCGGTTTGGAGTTGATGAAGGAGAATGAAATTCATCTTGCCATTGTGGATATTATG
>JAFTPY010000062.1 GCA_017463035.1 Lachnospiraceae bacterium | reverse complement strand
TTTGGTAGGTATCAGTATGCTTCTTACCTTTATCGCAGGTCTGTTCCCGTCTAAGGTGGCGGCAAAGAAGGATCCGGTAATCGCATTGAGAAGTGAATAAGAAGGAAGGGGCTGTCGCATGATGAATGCGACGGCCCTTGAAAGATAAAAAGAAAGGTGTCATCGGTATTCCGGTGACACCTTTCTTTACTATGTCTAAATCTGTGGAAAGAGAAATTAATCGATTAAATCTGTGCCAGCTTTGCAGCGGCGTCCGAAAGGAGGAGCAGGGCCTGGGACTTTACTTCCGGAGAAGCATAAAGACCTTTGGTGGCAGCGGTGGCGGCGGTCTTGGATAAATCCAACGCTTCTAAGAAATTCTCTTCGCTGCAACGTGCGGTGGCCAGGCGAAGGGCTGCTCTGGCGAACAAGGCCTGTACTTCGTCGAAGAGAGGCGTAGTCTCTTCTATAGAGGAAAGTAATTCACAGGCTTGGGTATCATCGCCGGCAAGGAAGGCTTCCTTGGCCCGGAAGAAAACAGAGGCATCAGCCGGTACCGCAGCGGCGGAAACGGCGGCATCCCCGTCCCGGTCGTGATCGGCTCCTTCCGCAACATCCGGAAGTAATACGGACGGCGGAAGCTCCAGTACTTGTGCAAGGTATGTCAATGTCTTCATGGAAGGGACGGCGCTGCCGCTTTCAATCTGACTGAGCATATTTCTTGTGATAAAAGAACCGACCACTTCGGTTTGTGTCATTTTCTTTGCCAAACGCGCTTCTTTGATGCGCTGGCCCAAAAGTTTCGGATCCATGCGATTCCCTCCTTCTTATAAGAAATAAAAATACTGTATGGTAAATAAAAATACATGTCAAGTAAATTTCATTTACATTCATTATAGCATAAAAGAAGAAAAAAGCAAGTACTTTCTTTTGAAATGGGAAAAAAGTCACAAAAGGGAAATTTATGATAAAAAACCATTGACTTTATTGCTGTGACATGATATGATGGAGTAAATCAAATTTACCCCAACGCTTCACAAGGGGAGAAGGAGGGAAGTTTATGAATGCTTGGTGGGAAACTCTTAGTATCCTGCAGAAAATTTTGTATTGTATCGCAATCCCGGCTACACTGGTTCTGATTTTACAGACCGTTTTGGTGATTATGGGATTCGGTGACGGAGCCAGCGGTGCCGATTTCAATCCCAGCGACACCTCGGGATTGGATTTGGACGGAGATGTTTCCGCAGGGGATTTGGTAGATGGCGATATCGGCGATGCGGTATCCGGAGACTTCGGCAGCTTGAAGCTTTTTACCGTGCAAGGAGCGGTGGCGTTTCTGGCAACCTTTTCCTGGGTGTCCATTGTTTGTGTAAAGGCTGAAATGAATGAGGTACTTGCGCTTGCTATCGGTATTGTCTGTGGTTTGGCAATGATGTATTTTGTGGCAAAGCTGTTACAGTGGATGGCAAAGCTGGCGGAGAACGGGACCTTTAAGCTGAAGTCTATGATCGGTGAGACCGCACAGGTGTATCTGACGATTTTACCGAACGGAGAAAACGGAGGAAAGGTTACGTTAAACAGCACTTCACGTTTTGCGGAGGTAGATGCGATTACCGAAGGACCGCAGGCTATCACGAGCGGAAGCAGAGTTCGTATTGTGGACGTCCGGGGCGATGTGGTGGTTGTTGAAAAGGACCTGTAAACAGCATAAGCTGTATGAATAGGGATAAAAGAAGTTATTTTAGGGAATGACTTAAAGTTAAAGGAGGATTTAACAAATGGAACCAAGTGTAATGATTAGTGTAATTGTGCTGATTGTGTTTGCGGCATTCGCCGGTATCTTATCCAGATATCGTAAGTGTCCGTCCGACAAGGTTATGGTTATCTACGGTAAGGTAGGTACCGACAAGGACGGTCAGCCGCGTAGTGCGAAATGTATCCACGGCGGTGCGGCCTTCGTGGTACCGGTAATCCAGTCTTATCAGTACTTGGATTTGACACCGATTTCATTAAATGTAGATTTAAGAAATGCGCTGTCTAAGCAGAATATCCGTGTAGACGTTCCGTCCCGATTCACCGTAGGTATTTCTACCGAGGACGGCATTATGCAGAACGCGGCAGAGCGTTTGCTGGGTCTTAAGTTAAACGAGATTCAGGAGCTGGCGAAGGATATTATCTTCGGTCAGTTGCGTCTCGTTATCGCAACCATGGAAATCGAGGAAATCAATACCGACCGTGATAAGTTTTTACTCGCAGTATCCAAGAACGTGGAAATCGAGCTTAAGAAAATCGGTCTTCGTCTCATCAACGTAAACGTAACCGATATTACCGATGAGTCCGGATACATCGAGGCTCTCGGTAAGGAAGCAGCGGCGAAGGCAATCAACGATGCAAAGAAGAACGTAGCAGAGAAGGACAGAGACGGTGAAATCGGTCAGGCACTTGCAAGAAAGGATCAGCGTATCCAGGTGGCAGCTGCGGATGCATCCGCTATCCAGGGTGAGAATGATGCGAAGATTGAAGTAGCACAGTCCGAGGCAAACCGTCGTGAGAAGGAGGCAGAAGCACTCCGTATCGCAACTGCAGCAGAGGCAGTACAGGCTGCAAAGGCTAAGCAGGAAGCTTACATCGCACAGCAGGAAGCAGAGCAGACCCGTGCACAGCTCGAAATGGCAACCCAGCAGGCCGACGTCATCGTTAAGGCACAGATTGCAAAAGAGCAGGCACAGATTGCTGCAGATGCAGAGGCAGAAGTGGCAAGACGTAAGGCACAAGGTGAAGCAGACGCTATTTTCGCAAAGATGGCTGCAGAGGCTCGCGGTACGCAGGAACTCTTAGAGAAGCAGGCAGAAGGTATGCGTAAGCTCGTTGAGGCTGCCGGCGGAGATTCCGATAATGCAGTGAAGCTTATTCTTGCGGATAAGATGGAACAGCTTCTTCAGATTCAGGTTGAGGCAATTAAGAACATTAAGATTGATAAGGTTACTGTTTGGGACGGCGGCAAGAGCGGAGACGGCAAGACCGCTACCTCCGGTTTCCTTTCCGGCATGATGCAGGCAGTTCCGCCGCTTAACGAAGTGTTTAAGCAGGTAGGCATGGAGCTTCCGACCTTCCTCGGCAAAGAAAAGGAAGAGGGCGCTGTGGCAGAAAACGTAACGACCGAAGAATAAACGGTAACGGTTTGGGAGAACTGTGTTTTATCCGAAAGAGTGGGGAAGAAATAAAGGGAAAGACAAGGAGCTACGTCGCGCGTAGCTCCTTTTTTCTTTGCGTTCCGGCATCGGATATGGTATGATAGAAATCAATGAAACAATCAGAGCAAAGGAGGTGAACCGGTTGGCAGGAAAAGAGAGGGCAGAAGCAAAGGATAGGGTCAAGGTTTCCGTCCGCACCTTAGTAGAGTTTATTATGCGCTCGGGAGATTTGGAAAGCGGAAGCGGGCGTATGGATGCGGATGCCATGCAGGCGGGCAGCCGGTTGCACCGTAAAATTCAAAAAAGCATGGGAAGTGAATATACGGCAGAAGTGCCTCTTTCCGTAGAACTTCCCCTTGCGGACGGAGAAGAAGCGTTTCTTCTTGTGGTGGAAGGACGGGCAGACGGGGTTATTCGAAATCAGGACGGCAGCTTTGTAATTGACGAGATTAAGTGCTCTTATCGTGATGTGATGCAAATGCAAAAGGCGGAGCAGGTGCATCTGGCTCAGGCCCGGTGTTATGCCTATATGCTGGGGCTAAAGGAAGGAAAGCTGACGGGGGGGCCGAATGCGGGGGACGACTGCGTCGTATCGGAGCTTTCCGAAACAGAAGTTCCGGATGAAAAGGTAACAGAGGTTGCGTTGGGACAGCCAACCACCTTCGGTATCCGCCTTACCTACTGCAACATCGAGACCGAGAATATCAAATACTTTAACGAAACGCTTTCTGCTGAGGAACTGACTGTCTGGTTTGATAATTTAATCAAAGAGTATGCCAAATGGGCGGTGTGGGAACGGCGTTGGAAAAAGTTACGAAACTCTTCCGCAAAGGAACTGCAGTTTCCGTTTCCCTACAGAGAGGGGCAGCGTGATTTTACCGCAGGTGTGTATCGCTCGATTTTGCGGGAAAAGAAGCTTTTTGCCATGGCGCCTACCGGTGTCGGGAAGACTATATCTACGGTGTTTCCGTCTGTAAAAGCAGTGGGAGAGGGTTTGACGGAAAAGCTCTTTTACCTGACGGCAAAGACTATTGTGCGAACGGTGGCGGAGGAGACCTTTTCTCTTTTGGCAGACCGGGGACTGATGTTTAAAACCGTTACCATTACGGCGAAAGAAAAGATTTGTGTGTTGGAAAAGCCGGAGTGTAATCCTTTCACCTGCCCGCGGGCCAAGGGACATTTTGACCGGGTAAACGATGCCCTGTTTGATATGCTGACCAATGAGAAAAATATTTCGAGAGAGCTGATTGAAGCCTATGCGGAAAAGCATGCGGTGTGCCCTTTTGAATTTTGCCTTGATCTGACTTTGTGGGCGGACGCGGTCATTTGCGACTATAACTATGTGTTTGACCCGACGGTGGCATTAAAACGTTTCTTTGCCGGAGAGGGAAAGAATAATTATGTATTTCTCATTGATGAGGCTCATAACCTGCCGGAGCGTGCAAGGGAAATGTACAGTGCCACTCTTTGGAAAGAAGAGTTTTTGAACGTTAAGAGGCTGCTGGGGAAGCAGATGCCGAAGCTGACCAAACGTCTGGAGGCTTGCAATAAGGAGCTGCTTCGCCTAAAGCGGGAGTGTGATTCCTTTACGGAGCATACCGAGTTCGGACCGCTGGCAATGTGTCTTACCAGACTGATGACAGAGTGTGAGGAGTACCTAAAGGATGACAAGCGCCCGGGAAATGAGCGGGATGCGGTATTGAATTTATATTTCGAAGCGCGGCATTTTCTCGCTATGTACGATTTTGCCGACACGGATTACCGGTTCTATACCTCCTATGGGGAGGACGGTTCCTTTTATGCCAGAGTGCAGTGTATGCAGCCGGCAAGAGCCTTGGCGGAGCAGTTGAAAAAAGGAAAAAGTGCGGTGTTTTTTTCAGCGACGCTGCTTCCTGTGCGGTATTACATGGAGGAACTGGGCGGTACCGAAGAAGATTACGCCATATACGTACCGTCGCCCTTTGCAAAGGAGAAGCGCCTGGTGATGGTGGGCTGTGACGTGAATTTCCGTTATGCCAACCGGGGGCGTCGTATGTATGAAAAGGCGGCGGTTTATATTTTGAAATTTACGGAGGCAAAGCAGGGAAACTACTTCGTTTTCTTTTCCTCCTACCGGATGCTGCAGGATGTGGCGGCGGTGTTGGAGGAGAGGCTTGAAGTGTTGCAGCCGGAACTTTTGCCGGAGTGGGGAGAAGGCGCCGGAACTGAGTTGCCGGAAACAGGGAGACCACAGGCGGAAGAAGAAACTCCGGAAAACACTGGCGGGATTTTCCTGCACCGCCAGAAAACCAACATGACCGAGGAGGAACGGGAGGAGTTCCTTCAGCAGTTTGCGGAGGAAACCGAAGGAACCCATATCGGCCTATGCGTGCTGGGCGGAATCTTCGGAGAAGGCATTGATTTAAAGGGAGAGCGCCTCATTGGGGCGGTAATTGTGGGGACCGGACTGCCTCTTGTTTGCGAGGAGCGGGAATTGTTCCGGCGTTACTACGATGAGCAGGAGGAAAGTGGACGGGACGGATTTTCCTGTGCCTATCTGTACCCCGGCATGAACAAGGTTCAGCAGGCGGCGGGAAGAGTCATCCGGACCACGGAGGATACGGGAGCAATCCTGCTGTTGGACGACCGGTTTGCGGGAAATCAGTATGCGTCCCTGTTCCCGAAGGAATGGTATCCTTACGAGACGGTAACTGCGGCAAACGTAAGCGAGCGTCTGCGTGCCTTTTGGGAGGAAAAAAAGTCGTCCGGAATGTGACGGAAACGCTGATAAAGCGTTTCCACGCCGAATTTGCGCAGCGAAGCTGCTGCTTCCATTGCAAATTCGTGCGATCCGCCGGAGGCTGCTATGGAAGCACTGCATGCGGTGCTTCCATAGGGAATGTTTTGCAATTATGTACAAAGATGGAACAGATTGTTAATATTTCCCCGGTGTTATTGACATGGCACCGGGGAAATTTTATACTGAAAAAGAACTGGAAATTCTCGTGAATGGGAGGTATTTATGTATTCGGGTTTATTGGAATGTGAGCTGACGGAGGAGCAGGAAAGCCCGGGGATGCCGGAGTTTTTTATCGACCTTAATCTCCATCAGATTATCAGGGAACTGCAAAACAATGTAGACGAGTATGAGATTCGGAAACTATATTACCGGTTGCCGAAGAATTATGAGACGGTTTGTTATCGTCAGGCAATTTACCGGGAAATCCGAGGGAAGCATCTGGAAAAGCCGCTGGATGTATTTTCACTGAAAATGCGCGAGACGAGAAAATACAAGGAACTTCACGAAAAGGCGGAGAATAAGCAGCAGTATCAGATGTATTGGTTCAATACAATCAGCGAGTTTACGGACGGTGTGGATTTGCTGCGGGAGACACTTGCAAAGGCGAAGCCGGAGGCAAAGGGCCTTGCGGACCTTCTCGGTTTTCTGGAGGAAATCTGCGGCAAAAAAATATGGGAAGAATGTCGTAAGGACAAAGAAAAGATAAAAGGTATGCTGTCGACCCTTCGGTTTGAACTCAGCATTGACGGAACGAAATTAAAGGTACGGACCCAGCAAAGGGAGCAGTTTTATTTCGACCATTTAAAGAGGTTGTTTCCGAAAAAGTTTTCCGACCGTGTTAACGAGGA
>JAFTPY010000061.1 GCA_017463035.1 Lachnospiraceae bacterium | reverse complement strand
TTTTCTCATGACTGTAACGTCCTTCCACAGTCACCTTCAGGGTCACATACGCCGACGGCATATAATAGAACCCTTGTCCCGCTACAATTTCCTTTCTCGTTTTTGTTCCCATGCTCTAATCAATCCTTCCTTCTCTTTGGTTTTCAAACCTCTTTGATTATAACACAGGAAAAAATTACAAAACAACCGAACTTTCTTCCTATTGGCGATGCTTAACGGCCCCAAATCAAGAACAAAGAGTCCGCAAAGCGGACTCTCGCGCCGAGAGCTGACGTGAGTGACAGTTCTCTCCCAACTATCATTTATACTGCACCATCACATCACACACACTTCCCTCTGCCGGCGGTCTAAGTAATCCCTTCACCTTTGCCATGTCACAAATATCCACCGCATACGAGGTCAGGAACCTGTAATTGCACGCACGTTCCACATCGTCTTCCAAGTGAGCCGGGAACAGCTTCTTATACCCGGCAACATACTTCCGTACCGCTTCTGTATATGCTTCAATCACGGTGGCAAAGGCTTCCTCCGCCAGCTTTGTAAACTGTTCGTACTGTGCCTTTGTAAATGCCGGAACGGCAACGGTCAGGTTCCCGTCTCTTCGTATCAGAAATCCTTCCTCGATTGCACGAGCCGCTGCCTCTGTATCGGTTACTTCGGTACCGTTTAGAACCGCTTCGCACACATTCACCTGATGGCCCCGCATCATTTCCCGGTAAGAAAAGCCTCCGAAGTGGTAGGAGGTATGAGAATAGGTTCCTTCGTTTCCCCTGTTACCGCATTGTTCTCTGCCAAGGCTACGCACCGGATACTTGTGGTCATTCATTAAATGGGCATGGTAGCTCCAACGCTCTCCGTCGTAACGTACCGGATGCTCCTTCCACTCCACCGGATTGTGTGTTTTACTCAGATGCTCCAGTGCCATAATTCCGTACAGATAAATAAGCTCTTCCTTGGATTTTCCGGCGGTATAGGCACCTAATTTATCTACCTCATCTGCCAGCGTTCTCATAGCATCTACCATCCCGACTACCACCGGTTCAAAAAGCCCGACCGCTTTTTCACCGTATTCTCTTACCTTGTCGGAATAAATCAGAAACGCCGTCCGGTACTTTCCCTTTACCTGCTCGGATATTGCCTCCCGTTTTAACAGATTGTCGATACGATCCTCCACATAATAGGCTGGCACCCCGCAGATCCCTGCCAGTTCCTCTACTGTTTTCGGCTGTTCATAACACTGATATAAAATATTTTGGGACAATGCATCATTAATATAAGTGTACGGAAACGGGCTGGTGATACCGTTATACTCCCCCGAACCGCTGATACGAATTGCTAATTCAACAGGTTTTAATGCAGATTCCTTCATATTGTCACACTCCTTCTTCAGTTTCTTCCGGGCCTCCGAAAGCCGCCAGGTGACGGTCCCCTCCGGAATATTCAACCGCTCGGAAATTTGCTTTACGGAAAGGTCGTCATAATAATACAAAACAATGATATCCCGATATATGGCAGACAGCATGGCAATCTTCCTTCGAAGCGCATCGTACACTTCCTCCTGCCCTTCCGGAAACTCCTCCTCGTAGGTCAGGTCCTCTAACGTATCATAGGAATACATCGCGCGCTGTTTTCCCATAAAACGCCGATAGCTTTTTGTCACATTGCCTGCCACGCCCCAAAGCCAAGGCTCGAATTTTTCTTCATCCTTTAGCTTCGGGATCTCCCGCACCGCCGTATACAAAATCTCCTGGGCCAGTTCCTCTGCCTCTTCCCGGGAATAGGTATGATTCACGGCATAACCGTATACCCGCTCCACGTACTGCTCCAAACTATCAGAATTCATTGTTTTCACCGCCTTTCATTCATAAAGTGTCAAAAGAAGTGAGTTCATTGGGTGGTTTTGAATCTTTTTCGAAACAAACCGCCAAAAACAAATCAAGCGGTGCTTTTCTACCCTTTCGGCAGAAAAGCATACCGCTTGTTTTCTAATCCTCTATTCCGTTCAGAGTGTTCTTAAATCAGCGACGTACTGAAATACCGCTCCGCTCTGTCCGCCAGAATCGTAGCAATCACCTTATCCTTACCGTACTTTTCCGCCATCTTCTTCGCCGCCCAAACATTGGCACCGGAAGAGGTACCTACCAAAAGGCCCTGCACCTTTGCCAGTTCTCTGGCGGTATTGATGGCGTCGTCATCGGATACTTCCACAATGTCAGTGATAATCTTTGTATCTAACACTGCCGGTACAAAGCCATCGCCGATGCCCTGAATCTGATGCAATCCCGGCTCATGACCCAGAAGTGCGGACACGTTCTTCGGCTCTACCGCTACAATTTTACACTCCGGGTTCTGCTCCAAAAGATAGCTTGCAATCCCCTGCAATGTACCGCCGCTGCCGATACCGGACACGAAAACATCAATTTTCTTTCCTAACTGCTCTACGATTTCTCTTGCCGTAGTCTTATAATGTGCCTGCGGATTCGCAAGGTTCTCAAACTGCTGCGGCACGAAATATTCATCGGAGGAAGACGCCAGACGAAGGGCCTCCTGTACAGAACCGTCGATACTGAGCTCCGGTGGCGTCAAAACAAGCTCCGCACCGAGAGCGCGGATAATCTTCTTCCGCTCGTCGCTCATATTCTCAGGCATTACGATAATCACCTTATAGCCCTTGCGCACGCCGCAAAGGGCCAGTCCGATACCGGTATTCCCGGAGGTCGGCTCGATAATGGTCATACCCGGGCGAAGTGCACCGCTTTTCTCTGCCTCTTCCAACATATTTAATGCAATGCGGTCCTTGATGCTGCCTCCCGGATTAAAAAACTCTGCCTTTGCATAAATCTGCAAGCCGGTGGTAGCCTCTAAGCTCACCAACGGTGTATTTCCGATTAAATCCAAAACATTGGTTATGTACATGCTACTTCTCCTTCAATAAAATACTTACTCGCGGAATCTGTTTGCGGTCTGATATAAAAATACATATTCACAAACACCGAATGCCAATACTCCCACTATATATAAGAACGCCAAAATAATTCCGAACAGTTTTAACAGGAACATCAAAATCGGAACAACAATGATTCCTCCCAGAACCACGAAAAACAACTTAGACATTACATACCAGCGCTCCGACAGTGCCGCGTCTCTCCGTTCCACCACCCGTGCATTTGCAACCAAAAACTGGTATCCGCCGATTACTTCCAAAACTACCGCTGCCAAAACAAGCAATATTCCGAAAACCAAACCGATTCCGCCGCTTTTCAAACCGGAAAACTTCATTACTACTCCGAAATACCCGGTAATACCGCCTCCCACAAATGCCAATCCGGTAGCAACCAGCATGCAAATGCCGGCTATTTTATATGCATCTTCCTCCTGTCCCAGGCGAATCATCAGGACAGCCTGCGCAATACTTGCTCCGAGATTCAGAAGCGAGCCGAGCACAATGATACCCGGAATACTTCCGAACAAATTCTCATTAGACAAAACATTTCCGGTGCCCCCTAAAAGAAACAGCCAGAAAATCGCAAGCAATGACGTTCTCAAAAGCGGCGCATTATGCCTGTCTCTTGCCCTGCTACGCTGTTCCCCGTATGCAGAATCTGTGACTCCCATCGTACTGTCGGAGGTTAATGTCCCCACCGACGCACTGCTTCTTTTTCCGTTCCACTTCTGCATCATAGCCTCACGCTCTGCCAGTAACTCGCAGGACGCACCGGATGCACACATCGTACATTCCTCGTCCAATCTGCCGTTACAACATCGCGCAATTTCACATAACATACCGGGAGCCTTTCCCGGGCCGCTTTTACATCCCGGACATCCTACCTCTGCCTTGTCCAGGCAATCGTCACAATCTTTCCCGCAATATGAATTTCCCATGGTTCCCCTCCTAATTTACAGGCTTTATCTTTCTTCAAAAAACATGCATATTATATCATTTTTACAGCATAACGTCAAACGATTTATTCGTTTGTCTCTGCTTTCTCCCGGTCTGTGGAAATGACAATCTCCTCTATCCGCGGAAGTCCCTCCGGAAGCTTCACGAAATAATAGTAGGTCATCCTCTCGTCCGCCACACCTTCTCCCGCATAGGAAACATAGAGCGTCACCTTGCTCTTTCCGTTTTCTTTTACAAGCTGCGACACACCCTCTACCTCCGGCTGTAACCCGGCATGGTTCTGCTCCACCACGCAAAAGATGTCGTTGAAGGAATGAAATATGCCGCCTCCTCCGGAATGTATCCGTTCATAGCGTTTTAACTCTCTGGCATGGGCCTTCTTTACAAACGCATCCCAGGATTCCTGATGAGCGTAATACAACGTCTCCGACTCTGTACCGTTTAACTGCCGTTTCCAGTCCTTCCAATAATACTGGTCTGAAGTAATCACGTCCCCCCATCCCGGAATCCACACTTCATCCTCTGTAAGCGTTACCCAATCCGCTTCGGATACATGGCTTGCCGGAGGCTCAGCCTGATAAAGCGTGTGCGCCTCACGCCACCACCACCTATACCCGACGACGCCCGCAACCACAAATAACAAAATGCACATCGAAATAATAAGCTTCTTCATGGTTCCCCCTCGTATACCTTACTGCGATTTTAGAGCCGTAATCGGCACCACATAAACACCGTCCGGGCGTTGATATACCGCATTGGACATTCCGCAAATCACACAAAGTGCCTTTGGTGGCACACCACCTTGCTCCTCTTCTAT
>JAFTPY010000060.1 GCA_017463035.1 Lachnospiraceae bacterium | reverse complement strand
TCAATCAGCGGATTCTCCTTGGACGGTATCTGCTCATGCAACACTCCCGGTCCGGTTATATACAGGACTCCCGGCTCCACACGATACTCCTGCTTGTTCAGGAACACCGTGCCTTCCCCCTGCTCCACGTAATGAAGCTCGTATACATTTTCTCCGTGGGCATGCTCCGGCATCACTTCCGTAAATCTGCGATAGCTCACCATGGCAATGGTCACCACTACACCCTCTAACAAAAAACGGTAGCCGTTGCTTTTGTCTGTACTGTTTCCCTGTAACTCCACGTGTTCGCACCTCCTTCGAAGAAATACCGTTTACTTCGTCTATATGTCATATTATACGCTGGAAAAATCGGAATTACAAGGATATAATAGAATCAGAGAAATTTTTAACTTACGGAGGTGTACCAATGCATCAGCTTACTTATACCACATCATCGGGATACAATTGGAACAAGGCCCTTCCCATCGGTAACGGCCGTCTGGGGGCCATGATTTACGGAAATAATACCTCCGAGCATTTTCAGATTAACGAGGACAGTGTCTGGTTCGGCGGTCCGCGCAACCGTAACAACAAGGACGCGCAGACGCATTTGGAGGAAATACGTTCTCTCATCCTTTCGGGAAACATCCGCAAAGCAGAAGAACTGTGCAAATACGCTCTGACCGGTACCCCACAAAGCGAACACACCTACCAGACGTTGGGCGATGTGTATTTTGATTTCTGTGGGTGTCTGACAAACGGTATCAACTTTCGTCGTACTTTAGACTTAGAGACTGCGGTACATACCACCGTTACCACCGAAGAAAGCACCGGTATTACCTACCGCTGCGATTCCTTTGTCAGCAAAAACTATAACTGCATTGTAGCCAGATTTACCGCTTCCGCGCCGGGACACCTCGATTTAGCTGCATCCTTACAGCGAGGAAATTTTTATGAGACTACAGAACATACCTCGGACTCCTTGTATATTTCCGGAAACTTAGGCGGTGGCGGTTCTGATTTTTGCTGCGGTATGCGTATGCTCTCCGACGGAGCCTTTGTAAAGGGCATCGGCGAGCACCTGTTGACAGAGCATGCTGCGGAAGTATTGGTGCTTATTACCGCTTCCACCTCCTTCCGAAGCGCGATTCCGCGTAAGACGGTAGAGGATACTTTAACCAAAGCCGCAGCGCTTTCCTATGAGGAACTATACCACGACCATTTGGCAGAGTATCAGCCGTACTTTAAGCGTATGATACTGACTCTTCCTTACGATAAGGAGCTGGATAAGCTGACCACCGACGAACGTCTTCGTCGCATTTCCGCAGAATGTCCGGACAACGGTTTGCTTGCCACCTATTTTGCCTACGGCCGTTATCTCCTCATTTGCTCCAGTCGCGGCGACTGCCTTCCGGCAAACCTGCAAGGTATTTGGTGCAACAGCATCGATGCTCCTTGGGGCAGCAAATACACCATCAATATCAATACGGAAATGAACTACTGGCCGGCCAATATGTGTAACCTGGCAGAGTGCCAAATGCCGCTGTTTTCCCATATCATGCGGATGCTTCCCAACGGAATCCGTACCGCAAAGGAAATGTATAACTGCAACGGTTTTGTAGCCCACCATAACACCGACATGTGGGGGGACACCGCACCGCAGGACATCTATATTCCGGCCACATTCTGGGTGATGGGAGCCGCATGGCTTTGTACCCATATCTGGCAGCATTACTTATATACACAAGATGTAGCCTTTTTAAAGGAATACTATCCGGCCTTAAAGGAAGCGGTACGATTCTTCTTTGATTTTCTCATTGAAGTTGACGGTGCCTACGTCACCTGTCCGTCCGTTTCTCCGGAAAATACTTACATTATGAAAAGCGGCATGAGCGGTTGCCTTACCTACGGCTCCACCATGGACAACGAGATTTTACACGAACTGTTCGGCAATCTTCTTTCCGCCGCACCGATTGTAGGCGACACCGATACTGCATTCCTCACAAAAGCAAAGGAATACGACGCAAAGATTCCGGGCATCCGTATCGGCAAGCACGGCCAAATTATGGAATGGCAGGAGGACTACGACGAAGCCGAGCCGGGCCACCGCCACATTTCCCACCTTTGGGCACTGCACCCGGCCTTTCAGATTACACCGGATGCCACCCCGGAGCTGTGTGATGCGGCAAAGATTACTTTAGAGCGCAGACTGGCAAGCGGCGGCGGTCACACCGGCTGGAGCCGCGCCTGGATTATCAATATGTATGCAAGACTTTGGAACAGTGAAGAATGCTATCAAAACCTTCTTGCTCTGATGCAGAAGTCCACCTTGGAAAATCTTCTCGATAACCATCCGCCGTTTCAGATTGACGGTAATTTCGGTGCCACCGCCGGTATGGCGGAAATGCTTCTGCAATCCAACGAAGCCCGCACCGTTCTCCTCCCTGCCCTCCCGAAGGAATGGAGCGAAGGAAGTGTCACCGGACTGTGCGGTGTAGGTGCCGTCACCTACAATCTTTTTTGGAAGGGCGGCGTTCTGACCGAGGTTACGCTGCTTCCGAAATATGATACGGAGCTGACTCTTGTTTACAAGGGCGTTTCCCGCACCTTCAGCTTAAAGAGCGGTACAGAACTCAAGCTCGGTTCCGAGGATTTTATTTCTTAGGTAAACGCTTTAATCAGCGTTTACCCCGCCGAATTTGCGCAGCGAAGCTGCTGTTTCCATTGCAAATTCGTGCGATCCGCCGGAGGCTACTATGTAAGCACTGCATTAATCAGTGCTTACATAGTATTTGATTGCCCTCAAATAGAAAACGGGGTGTGCATTTTAGTTTTATGCACATCCCGTTTTTAATTCAGTTTACAGATTCTTTTTTGTGTTTTGCAAACCCGGAAGACTCTTTTCTTGTTCCGTCCGAAAGCACCCACATTGCTTCCGTATCGGGAAGAGATTCTATTAATTCCGATCCCACCTCAAAATCCATACAAAACAGCGCAGTCGAAAGAGCATCTCCGTCCGCGGAGCTGTTACATACCACCGATACCGATACATACCCTTCCGAAGGCATCAAGGTCACCGGGTCGATAATATGATGATACCGTTTTCCGTCCACCACATAATAGCGTTGGTAGGATCCGCTGGTCACCAAGGATTCTCCCGCCAGCTCCAGATACGCCAAATACGCATCCTCACTGTCCTCCTCCGGGTTTTCGATTCCTACGGTCCATTTTTCTCCGTCACCTTTGGCTCCGACTGTACGGACATTTCCACCCACATTCAGAACGTAACCGGTCACTCCCTGTTCTTCCAGAGACCGGGCTACCATCTCCACGGCATAGCCTTTTGCTATGGCTCCCACATCCAGGGTCATCGCCGGATCAGCCAGGGTCACCGTGCACGCTTCCTCATCAATGACAAGCCCATTGATATCCGTATGCTCTGCCGCTTCCAGAAGCTTCTCCATTGGCGGAAGCTTTGCCACCCAAGGCTCGTCTATCCCCTCCGTACGATACTCATGCCATAGGGATAACACACTTCCCATGGCAATATTCACCGTACCATCGGTCTTTTCATACATATCCTTGGCATATAACAGCATGTCGATAATGCGACGGTCTACCGTTACGGTACGATGTGCACCGTTTACAATTTCATTTATGGTACAAAGATTCTCCAATCCCTCATACCGATGATAAATGGTAAACAGCTTATGATACTCCGAGAGTTCTTCCAAGGCCCCGTTTGCTATCGAATCAAACTGTTGCTGACTTTTGGCATATCCCGTAATCGTTGTTACCGTATCAAAATAATCAAAGGAATAGGTGGAATATTTTTCAGTCTTCGTTCCGCAGCCGGCCATAGCTACGCTTTGCAAAAGCATGGAGCAAAGCAGTATGCATAACCGTATTTTTTTCTTCATGCACATTCCCTCCGAACTTTCTAATTTCACTTTGCCTTCGCGAATATTATACCCTTCTTGATTCCGCATGTGCAACATTTTCTTTTATTAATTTCACACATTTAAAATATGCCATGG
>JAFTPY010000059.1 GCA_017463035.1 Lachnospiraceae bacterium | reverse complement strand
TGAAACTGTGGCGTCGGGCAGAGAAAAAGAAATATGACGGTAATGTTGTCACAGAGAAAAAGGAATTCTATTATAATGAAGTTCTGTCCCGTGCGCAGAGTTGTAAGTTCGAACGGAACAGGGAAGAACTGGAGCGATTTGCGGCAGAGGCGAGGAATATTTTTGAAGCGGCCCAAGCGCCGTGATAAGGAAGGAGAGTTGTTATGAACCTTTTGGTCGGAGATATTATTAAGATGAAGAAGCCACACCCGTGCGGAAGCAAGGAATGGGAACTGTTGCGGGTAGGTATGGATTTTCGTATGAAGTGCATGGGGTGTGAACATCAGGTAATGCTGCCCCGGGTTCAGGCGGAGAAGAATATCCGTGGGATTGCGCGGAACGGGGAAAGCCTGACACCGGCGCAGTTAAAGGGCGAGACTGCCGGAGGTGAGGCATAGGATGGAACCGTATGTAAGAGGTGGATATAGGGCCGGCATGGCGGAGCATCCGGTACAGCAGGTTCGGGGACAAGCCGGTGTACAAACCGTCGGCGGTGAGAACGGACAGACATCTCAAACGGCACCGCCGCGCTTTTGCAGAAAGTGTTTCCTGCGTGAGATGGAGTTGCAGGGCGGGTTGAAAGCCAGCTATGAAGCTATGCTGGAGCGTATCGAAATGATGGATCCTGAGCTGCGTTGTACGGGAGAGGCATATGACGCGAGACTTGCGCAATGCAAAAAGTGCGAATATCTGGCAGAGGGAATGTGTGGCTTGTGCGGCTGCTTTGCGGAGTCCAGAGCCGCAGTAAAGGCAAACGCCTGTCCGGCAGAGCCGAAGAGATGGAGCGCAGAAGTAATATAGGAAGAGTTGAGAAGATATTTTATCTAAGAGAATTGGCAATGTTTTTTCTGCTTTTTGGATAATTCGAACAGCAAAAGTGGTGGGATTCTAGAGAAAAAAGGATGAGCCTTTCATAGGAAGCCCGGACATTTTTGCGTCCGAACCCAAAGAAATAAAAAAATACTTGACAGACGGCTTCGTTCTATGCTATATTAGACTGGCTATGGAAGCGGTCTTTTTTTTATGCCTAAAAACAGACTTAGCCATTAGAGCTAAAAAAATTTACGGAGGTGGATTGTCGTGCGAGTAAAGATCACGTTAGCATGCACTGAGTGCAAACAGCGTAATTACAACACCATGAAGGAAAAGAAGAATCATCCTGACAGAATGGAAACGAAGAAGTACTGCAAGTTCTGTAAGAGTCACACGCTGCATAAGGAAACCAAGTAATTCGGTCAAAGCGCAGTTTGTCGCATCGTAAGATTACGGCAGACAGGAAGGAAAGTGAAACATGGGAGAAACTACTGCAAACACTACACAGGAAAAGGCTCCTAAGAAGAGCTGGTTTAAGGGCCTGAAGTCTGAGTTCAAGAAGATTTCCTGGCCGGACAAGGAAACCCTTGTTAAAGAGTCGGCAGCTGTTATCGTCGTTACCGTGATTCTCGGCTTTGTTATCGCTTTGGTTGACATGGCAATTGAGTACGGCGTAAACTTAATAATCTGATTAAGGACAAGGTGATGATATGGCAGAGGCAAGATGGTATGTTGTGCATACTTATTCCGGTTATGAGAATAAGGTAAAGGCAAACATCGAAAAAACAATCGAAAACAGAAAGCTTCAGGATCAGATTCTCGAAGTATCCGTTCCGCTGGAAGATGTAGTGGAAGTGAAGAACGGCAAAGAGAAGACGGTTCAGAGAAAGATGTTCCCGGGTTATGTATTGTTAAACATGTTCATGAACGATGATACATGGTACGTGGTGCGTAATACCAGAGGCGTAACGGGCTTTGTAGGTCCGGGAAGCAAGCCGGTACCGCTCACGGAGGAAGAGATGCTTAACATGGGTCTGAAACGTGAGCAGGAGGTTGTTTACGAATTCGAGGTTGGCGACACGGTACAGGTAGTATCCGGCGTATGGGAAAATACGGAGGGTATTGTTCGTGTAATCAACCGCGAGAAGAAGAGTCTCACCATCAGTATCGACATGTTCGGTCGTGAAACACCTGTTGAGATTGGATTTGAAGACGTAAGAGTCGACAAGTAAGTACAAATTGAGTACACAGCGGAAAAGTTTCCGCGCAGTGGGAGGAATCAGCCAAAAGCCGAAGGCTGAAGGGCACTCACGGAATCAAAGATTTCACAGAAGAGATGCCTAACCCCGATAACACCACATTTTAGGAGGTATACAAAAATGGCAAAAAAGGTTACAGGTTACATTAAATTACAGATTCCTGCCGGCAAGGCAACTCCGGCACCGCCGGTTGGACCGGCTCTCGGTCAGCACGGTGTAAATATCGTACAGTTTACGAAGGAATTCAACGCAAGAACCGCAGATCAGGGCGACATGATCATCCCGGTAGTTATTACCGTATATGCGGATAAGAGCTTCAGCTTCATTACGAAGACTCCGCCGGCTCCGGTTCTGTTAAAGAAGGCTTGCAATTTGAAGAGCGCATCCGCAACCCCGAATAAGACCAAGGTTGCTACCATTAAGAGAAGCGAAGTTCAGAAGATTGCAGAGCTTAAGATGCCTGACTTAAATGCGGCTAGTATCGATGCTGCTATCAGCATGATTTCCGGTACCGCAAGAAGCATGGGTATCACCGTAGTTGATGACTAAGTCCCGTTAGGGTGCGGATACAGTATCCGCAGATTGTAAGATGATGTGGGAGGAATTTCTCATATAGGATGCAAGCGAGTTCGTACGGAGAGCTGACATAAAACCCGTACAAAAACAGGTTGTGTCAAACTGTATGAGTACCTCATTCCGCAAATACCACTAGGAGGTTAATACAATGAAAAGAGGAAAGAAGTATACCGATGCTGTGAAGGCTTTTGATAAGGCAGCACAGTACGATTCCAATGAAGCAATTGCTTTAGTTAAGAAGTCCGCTACCGCAAAGTTCGATGAGACCGTTGAGGCTCACATCAGACTCGGTGTAGACGGTCGTCACGCAGATCAGCAGGTACGTGGTGCAGTAGTACTGCCGCACGGTACCGGTAAGACTGTTAGAGTATTAGTTTTCGCAAAGGGCGATAAGGCAAACGAGGCAGAGGCAGCAGGTGCTGATTACGTAGGAGCTGAGGACCTCATTCCGAAGATTCAGAATGACGGTTGGTTTGAGTTCGACGTAGTAGTAGCTACCCCGGATATGATGGGTGTTGTTGGTCGTCTCGGTCGTGTTCTCGGACCGAAGGGCTTAATGCCGAACCCGAAGGCTGGTACTGTTACCATGGATGTAACCAAGGCTGTTAATGATATCAAGGCAGGTAAGATTGAGTACCGTCTTGACAAGACCAACATTATTCACGTTCCGGTAGGTAAGGTTTCCTTCACCGAGGAACAGCTCGCAGACAACTTCCAGACGATTATGGGTGCAATCATTAAGGCAAAGCCGGCATCTGCGAAGGGTCAGTATTTAAAGAGTGTAACACTTGCGTCCACTATGGGCCCGGGTGTTAAGGTGAACACCACAAAGTTAGGCTAATTTAGTTTTTTTGATTAGGCATATCAAAAAAGTCCTTTAATGGTTGACACAAAAATAAATGTGTTAGTGTGGAACCGCCACAGTTGCTTCGCAACCGTGGCGGTTCTTGCGTGCAGGCTAAGTGAGCATTGAAGAGATTTTGGAAGCTTGCTTTCGAAAATCTCTGATGATGCGAACGCGCCCACGACCGAGCGACGTAAGTCGCGAGGTGTGGTGTGGCGAGGTGCGAAGCACCGCCTGCACGCAATTTTTTGCGTAAGGGGGAACGGGGATGGCAGTTGCTTTCAGAAAGTGCTTTGACACCCGAATCTTGTACGGAAAAATCCTATGTGGAAGACTGTGCGGTTCATAGGTTCAAAAAAGTAAAAAAGTTGTTGACAAGTAAATATATGAAAAGAAATAAAAATAGTTGTTGACAAGTAAATGATTCTATGGTATAGTATCAAATGGACTGTGGCTAAGCCACAATCAGACCGAAGACAGCAGGTGCCGGAGTATCCGGCGTAAGAGAAACCGCCTGCCGAGGAATCAAGCGATTATGATTAGTTTGACTCTTTGCGTCTTCGCAGAGAGTTTTTTTAATACATTTTCATCGCTTTACCTTGGTCTTTGGATTCCGGCGTAAGCCGTATTCTATAAGGAGGTAAAAAATGGCAAAGGTTGAAATCAAAAAGCCGATCGTAGACGAGATTAAGGGCTACGTAGAGAAGGCCGGTGCAGCGGTATTAGTTGATTACCGTGGTCTTACCGTAGAGGAAGACACCGCACTTCGTAAGGCATTAAGAGAGGCCGGTGTTGTATACAAGGTATACAAGAACACTTACCTCAACTTCGCATTCGAAGGCACCGAGTTCGCAGAGCTTGCTAAGCACCTTGAGGGACCGACCGCAGTTGCTTTCGGTATCGAGGATGCAGTGGCTCCGGCAAGAATTCTTGCAGAGTTCGCAAAGAAGGCTCCGAAGCTCGAGTTCAAGGGCGGTGTAGTTGAAGGCGTTTACTACGATGTAGCAGGTCTTCAGAAGGTTGCTACCATCCCGTCCAGAGAAGTACTTATTTCCAAGCTTCTCGGCAGCATGAAGTCCCCGATCTCCAACATGGCAAGAGTGCTCAAGCAGATTGCAGAGAAGAACGGCGAGGCAGCATAATGCAGCGTAAGGGTATTGCCCCGGTCACAAAGACAAGCGCAATCGCACCTGCGGCGTAACGCAGATTACAGACGCGGCACAGCCGCAATACACAAAACTATTTACAATTTTAATGGAGGTAATGTAAAATGACGACTCAGGAATTTATCGATGCTATTAAGAGCATGACCGTATTAGAGTTAAACGATTTAGTAAAGGCTTGCGAGGAAGAGTTTGGTGTTTCCGCAGCAGCAGGCGTAGCAGTTGTAGCAGCTGGTCCGGCTGCAGCAGCAGAGGAAGAGAAGACCGAGTTCAACGTAGAGCTTACTGAGGCTGGCGCTGAGAAGGTTAAGGTTATCAAGGTTGTTCGTGAGATCACCGGCCTTGGCTTAAAGGAAGCTAAGGATCTTGTAGAGGGCGCTCCGAAGGTAGTTAAGGAAGGCGCATCCAAGGCAGAGGCTGAGGACATCAAGAAGAAGCTTGAGGAAGTTGGCGCAAAGGTTACCTTAAAGTAATCTAAACGAAATAAGAGGGCTGTCGCACTTGTGCGGCGGCCCTTTCTTTTTGTTCGCATGTGCCTTTGTGATGCTTACTCAGAAAGTGCGTGTGCAGAAGGTTCCTTTTTCATGGGCTTCGGATGAAGTCTTTCTAATTACTCCGCCAAGCATGCTAAGGAGTGACGCAACCGGTCTTATGCGGCATCCATGCCTTATGGCGACCTCGTTTGAACATCCTGTTCAAACGTTGCTGTGATACCGAAGGAGTAATAAGAAAGTCTAACATCCTACGCAGAATTCAAAAGGAACCTTCTGCACACGCACTTTCTGGGACAAGAAAAGAAGGTACATGCGAATGGCGGGAAAGGTAAGCCGCAAAAAGCGGTGCGACAGTCCGCTGATTTCGCATAGACTCGAAGGGTGGAGAAGAGGGAGAAACGGGAGCTTATATCACATAGTCTTGACTGCACATGTTAAAATTAAGAAAAGATGGAACCGGAACTTGCTGTAGTGTATTTCTTATCTACGGTACGTGGATATGCAATTTTAGGCAGATTCTACGGAGCGTGGGTGTGAAATAGGGGTATCTTGCTTTAGAATAATCTCAGAGAAAGGAGGTAGCACCTATGGACCAAATCAAGATTGGGCAATTTATTGCGAGAATGCGAAAGGAAAAGAATTTAACACAACGTCAACTTGCTGATATTCTTGATATCAGTGATAAGACAATCAGCAAGTGGGAAACAGGGAATGGACTTCCGGATGTTTCTTTGATGATGCCTTTATGTGAGACTTTGACGATTTCTGTAAATGAATTACTTTCGGGAGAACGACTTGTTGATAGGGATTATAAGGATAAAGCAGAGGAAAATATGCTTGCGCTACTGAAAGGACATTATAGAAGGATGTTATGTATGGCAGTGTTAAGTATTGTATCAACCGCTCTCGTAGTTTGTATCGGTGCATACCTCTCATTGCATGTTTCTGTTGCTCAGGCAACGTGGCTTGGCAATGCTCAAATTCAATTTGATGGAGGTAGTTTTATGGCAAGTGTAATGATTTTTCTTGGTTTTGCGTTGCTTTTCGGTGTGATTCAGATGGTTATGTCGAGGGTGAAACGTTTTGCGGTGAAGTGTGTGCCGATTGCAATCAACATTGCAGGCTTACTGTTTTGTTTGGTGACTTATTTGGGAGCTTTTGGAGCGAGTTCTCCCAGTGTGGTAGCTGAGAATCAGTATTTTGCGATGTTTCTTTGCATTCCGGTTGGTGGAGGTTTTGTGGGATGTCTGTTGGGAATGTTGTTTTCAAGAGTCATTGAAAAAAGGTAACGTTATTGAAAGAGGAAGAAGCCTGTCGCAGAATGTGGTGGGCTTTTTTGAATTGCGTTCCTAATGAGAACTGTGTATAATGAAAGAGAGTAGAAGTATATAAAGGTAAAGTAATCTATATCGATCTGTTTCATAAAAAACATATCGATTATCCGATATGAGGGAGTCTCGTGAAAAAGAGGAATCGTTTCGCTATGAGCGCGGAGACGGTACTTATGCGGAAAGTTGGGATAAGGTGACAACTTTCTATGATGTGACCGGTAAGAGGCTGTTTCTCTGTGGTTTATAGGAGGCATCCATTGTCTTGACTGTATGCGACCGTAGTGTTAATTTTGTATAAAAGGGAGGTGTTTTTATTTCAGCTTATCAGAGAATGATTTGGTTTCACAATAGAGTCGTGGAGAATGTATATCCGAATGCCGGAACTCTGGCGGAACGGTTTGAAATTTCGAGCCGACAGGCGCAGCGGGATATTGAGTATATGAGAGATTCCATGAATGCACCTTTGGAGTATTGTGCGAAGGAACGTGGATATCGGTATGAGAAGGAGTATGTGTTGCCGAGCTTTTTCTTGTCGGAAAGCGAGAGGGAGACGGTACGGTTGCTGGCAAAGCAGAGTAAGGAATTAAGTTCCTTCGGGTACGGAAAGTATCAGGGGCAGGCTGAGATTTTGTCCAAGATATCTGAGGAATCGGGGAACGGTGAGGGTGATGGCGGCATGACAAGAGAACCGTATTTTGCGGAAATTGAGATGTTGGGAGGAAGAATATCTGTGGGACCTTTGGAGTATTTTCTTTGCGGGAAGGCGGAGGGGCAGACCTATACCTATGCGTTTTTTGACCCGGATGTCTTTATCAGTGTTTTGATTGCCGGTGGTCTGGAGTTTCGGATTATAAAGCCGAATTGGCTGCGGGAGCATATGAAGGAAAGACTTTCCAGGCTTTTGGAATTACTATGACATCATATGTCATACCTCCTGTGAGATAATAGGGATATAAAGAAAAAGGAGGAGTTTGCTATGGCAAAGAAGAAATTGGACATTGAGGTGTTTTCTGCATGGAATACCTATGCAATCAGCATGATGAGTGTACTGGAGCATTGCGGAATGTGGAACAAGGAGGATACGTTTCAGAAGTTTTTAAGTGTAACGGGAATTGCCTCCCGTTTTTGTGTGGATGCAAATTGCAGTTCGCTGCCGGTGACGGATTATGACTGGATGGAAGACCACGCTTGTTTTATGGAACGAATCGGTGTGCGGACGAAGAAGTATTATGCTGCACCGGGAGTGGAAGAGTATTCTGCGGTGCAGGAGGAAGCCGTTGTGGCAATCAAGGAAGGAATTGAAGCCGGAAGGGCATGCGTTACGTGGGGAATCGACACCGGAGAATTTGGTGTGATATACGGTTATGATGACGAGGATAAGGTATTCTTTCCGAAGGGAATCGGAAGCCGGAATACGAATACCAGTATGCCTATATTATACAGTAATTTAGGCAAGACATTTGAGTGGGCACCGGTGTTGTATTGCGAAATTCCTGAAAAGGTACACGAGGTAGATTGGAATCGGGCGTATGCAGAGGCACTTCGTTTGTATGTGCAGGGAATGGGAGCAGTCCATGAGAGCGGACGTGCGTATGGTCTGGCGGCATATGATGCAATGATTGCTGCGGTGAAAGAGGATAGATTGGATTCCTTTGGGTTTAAATATTGTATTGGAATCTTTTATGAGCGGAAGGATGCATTATTACTGTATCTGGAAGAGATGCAGAAGGAACAGCCGAGTGAAGCATTGGCACGGCTCATAGAAGCATTTCGGACAACAGTCGGTTTGTACCGCAAATTGATGTTTGATACTTTGGGCGGAGGCACCGAAGGGTGGAACTCCTTGTTTGAGCCGATAGATAAGGGAGGCTATCCGGAGATTGTGAAAACTATGCAGGAGTTAAAAGTAAGCGAGGAAAAGAATGTGGAGTTTACAAAATGTGTAATAGAAAAGATGATATAAACCAAGAGCGATAGGCGATTAAAGAGATAAAGAGAACAGCTTGAAAAAAGTTTTGGGCAGTTCTCTTTTTGATTAGCCGATAGCGTTCAAATACATTGAACGCGAAAAAACTTGTTATTATGCTTAAACCATGTTATACTATTCTATGACAGAATATGACTTCTACATATTTTATACAATGTAAGGTGCTATCCTGTGTCTGTTGTCTTAGTTCCGGTGGTTTCGCACCGTAGTTTCCATTTAAGAGAAGGGGAAGAATATTGTTGCTTTATAATCTTGACTATACGTACTATACGTGTTATGATGGAAAGGGTGAGTTATGAGGGATAAAGATTTACTAAAGCTTCTGAAGAAGAGCGGATGGAAGTTGATTCGAATTACCGGGAGTCATCATATTCTTCAAAAGGGAGAGCAGACTATGACAGTGCCGATACATGGGAAAGATGTTCCGGTTGGGTTGCTAAGCAAGATTTTGAAAGAGACAGGATTAAAATAGTATGGAGTGAAAAGGAGGCGGAAGTTTATGTTATTTGTTTATCCGGCGGTATTTCATAAAGAAGAGAATTCTTATTGGGTAGAGTTTCCGGATTTGCCGGGATGTCACAGCTATGGTTCTTCTGTGGCCGAGACTATGGCATGTGCGCAAGAAGCTTTGGCAGGGTATATCTTGACACTCTTGGAACAAGAGCGTCCGATTGCGGTGCCGTCTGATATAGGGACGCTGTCGGCAGAGGATGGATTTACTTCTTTGGTGTCGTGTGATATCGATCAGTACAAGGAGACGAAGGCGGTGAAGAAAACATTGACGATTCCGGCGTGGCTTAATGATAGAGCAATGGCAAAGGGAGTGAATTTTTCGCAGGTGCTACAAGAGGCTTTATTGTTAAAGGTACAGGGGTAATATAGTGGGGAGATTACCACCTGACAAATCTTCGCAAGCCGGGAAATGTAACCTTTTCAAAATGCTCTTATAATAGTCTTCAACAGGAGGATAAAAGTATGGAATGGATCGCAGCAATGCAACAGGCAATTTCGTATATGGAAGAACATCTTATGGAGGAAATTAACTACGAAGATGTAGCGAAGCATGTGCACACTTCGAGCTATGAGTTTCATAGGGCATTTAGTTTTCTTACAGGGATGACTGCCAATACCTATATCCGCAACCGTAGATTATCTTTGGCCGGTAGGGAGATTGTAGAAACCGATGCGAAGATAACGGACATTGCGCTGAAGTATGGGTATGAAACACCGGAGAGTTTTACAAAGGCTTTTACAAGGTTTCATGGAATTGCGCCTAAATTTGCCAGAGAAGATTCTGCGAAGCTCTTACTTTTCAATCCACTTGTTATTAAAATAACCGTGGAAGGTGGTAAAAGTATGGATTACAGAATCGTACAAACAAAACAACAAAAATTTATTGCAGTGGTAAGAAGCTTTTCCAATGAAATCATCAATGACGAGGAAAATCATGATATTCCTGATTTTTGGGGAGAGTGTAATGACAAAAATCTTATAGGGCCGATTTGCAATCTACGACCAGAAGGAAAGCGAGACTTGTATGGGTTATGTTCTCCGACAAAGGAAGGTGCGGATACGTTTGAATATGGAATTGGTGTCTTGATTGATGAAGATACATCGGGCTTTGATTTCTCAGAAATGCAAAAAGCAGGTTATAGCATCTGGAATGTGAAGCCGGGAACTTATGTTGTGTTTGACTGTATCGGTGAGGACGGGGATTGTATCGGTGATACCTGGGCGAAGTTCTACAAGGAATTTCTGCCACAGATGGGATACGAGTCAACAGAAGAAACCGATTATGAAATCTATTTTGAAAAGGGAAGAAGCGGTGTGTTCTGTGAACTGTGGATTCCGGTAAAGAAGAAATAATGTGGGTGATTTTAGCGAAGCCTGTCGCCTTATGCGGCGGGCTTCGTTCTTTTTTATAAGAAGGAATAATTTGTCTGAATAAATGCTTTTTTTTGAAATAAAAAAAGTTGTCTCAATAACTTGACAACTTGACATAAATATGTTATCATGAAAAATGCACTATTGTGGTGTGGTGTGCCCATACAAGTATATTATAGCACATCCTGACGGAAAAGAAAAGCCCTTTTTTACATCGAAATGCAGGCCTTATTTTCCGGCAGACCAAAAATAATCCAAGGGGTGAAATCGTTCATGGAAAAGAACAGAATTAAGCCGATGCAAGTAGGCAAGGGTGTCCGCATGAGCTTCTCCAAGCAGAAGGAAGTACTGGAGATGCCGAACCTCATTGAGGTGCAGAAGGACTCTTATCGCTGGTTTTTGGAAGAAGGATTGGATGAAGTATTCAGAGATATTTCTCCGATTTCGGATTACAGTGACCATCTGAATCTTGAGTTTGTAAGTTTTCAGCTTTGCGAGGATGATGTGAAGTACAGCATCGAAGAGTGCAAAGAGCGCGACGCTACCTACGCAGCACCGTTAAAGGTGAGAGTAAGACTCCATAACAAAGAGACGGACGACATCAAAGAGCATGACATCTTCATGGGTGATTTGCCGCTCATGACTGCTACCGGTACGTTCGTGATTAATGGTGCGGAACGTGTTATCGTTAGCCAGTTGGTTCGTTCCCCTGGAATTTATTACGCAATCGGTCACGATAAGATCGGTAAGACCCTGTACTCCAGTACAGTCATTCCGAACCGTGGTGCATGGTTGGAGTATGAGACTGACTCCAATGATGTTTTTTACGTGCGCGTAGACAGAAATCGTAAGGTGCCGATTACGGTGCTTATCCGTGCTTTAGGTATCGGTACCAATCAGCAGATTATCGATTTGTTCGGTGAAGAGCCGAAGATTATGGCAAGTTTTGCAAAGGACCCGTCCGAGAACTATACGGATGGTTTATTAGAGTTATATAAGAAGCTTCGTCCGGGCGAGCCGCTTTCCGTAGAGAGCGCAGAGCCGCTTATCAACGGTATGTTCTTCGATGCAAGACGTTACGATCTTGCAAAGGTAGGCCGTTATAAGTTCAATAAGAAGCTTGCATTTAAGAATCGTATTGTTGGTTTCACCCTGGCGAAGGACGTAGTGGATACTACCACCGGCGAGGTTCTTGCGGAGACCGGTACGATTATCACCGAGGAGCTTGCAGTAAACATGCAGAATGCGGCTGTTCCGTCCCTTTGGGTACAGACCGAGGAGAGAAACGTTAAGATTCTTTCCAACCTTATGGTTGATTTGAACGCATTTGTTGACTGCAATAAGGCGGAGCTCGGTATTACCGAAGAGGTTTACTATCCGGTTCTTAAGGAATTAATGGATACTTATACCGGTGAGGAGCTTCTTGAGGAAATTAAGCGCAGTGTGAACGAGCTGATTCCGAAGCACATTACCAAGGAAGATATTTTGGCTTCCATTAACTATAACATTCACTTAGAGTACGGCATCGGTAATTCCGACGATATCGACCATCTCGGTAACCGTCGTATCCGTGCGGTAGGTGAGCTTTTACAGAACCAGTACCGTATCGGTTTGTCCCGTATGGAGCGTGTGGTTCGTGAGCGTATGTCTACCATGGATTTGAGCACTATCAGTCCTCAGTCCTTAATTAACATTAAGCCGGTGACGGCAGCGGTAAAGGAGTTCTTCGGCAGCTCCCAGTTGTCCCAGTTCATGGACCAGCACAACCCGCTCGGTGAGTTGACCCACAAGCGTCGTCTTTCCGCATTAGGTCCGGGTGGTCTTTCCAGAGACCGTGCGGGCTTCGAAGTTCGAGACGTACACTATTCCCATTACGGAAGAATGTGTCCGATCGAGACCCCGGAAGGTCCGAACATTGGTCTTATTAACTCCCTGGCTTCCTACGCCCGTATCAATGAGTACGGCTTTGTAGAGGCTCCGTATCGTAAGCTTGATAAGAGCGACCCGAAGAATCCGCGTGTAACGGAAGAGGTAGTTTACCTGACCGCAGACGAGGAAGATAAGTTCGTTGTAGCACAGGCAAATGAACCGTTAGATGAGAACGGATACTTTGTAAACGCAAACGTTTCCGGTCGTTACAGAGAAGAGACCTTGCTCTTCGAGAAGAAGAAGATTGATTTGATGGACGTATCCCCGAAGATGGTATTCTCCGTTGCTACGGCCATGATTCCGTTCCTTGAGAACGACGATGCAAACCGTGCGCTCATGGGTTCCAACATGCAGCGTCAGGCAGTTCCGCTTCTTATGACCGAAGCTCCGGCCGTAGGTACCGGTATGGAAATGAAGACCGCGGTTGACTCCGGTGTGTGTGTGGTTGCTAAGAATGCCGGTGTGGTTGAGCGTGCGGCAGCAGCCGAAATCGTAATTAAGACCGACGACGGCTCCAAGGATACTTACAAGCTGTCCAAGTTCACCAGAAGTAACCAGGGTACCTGTATCAACCAGCGCCCGATTGTTAACAAGGGTGAAAGAGTTGAGGCAGGTCAGGTAATTGCAGACGGTCCGTCCACCTCTAACGGTGAGCTGGCTCTCGGTAAGAACCCGTTAATCGGTTTCATGACCTGGGAAGGTTACAACTACGAGGATGCGGTTTTATTAAGTGAAAGATTGGTTCAGGAAGATGTTTATACTTCCGTTCATATTGAGGAGTACGAAATCGAGTCCCGTGATACCAAGCTGGGACCGGAAGAAATTACCCGTGATGTTCCGGGCGTTGGTGAGGATAAGTTAAAGGATCTGGACGAGCGCGGTATT
>JAFTPY010000058.1 GCA_017463035.1 Lachnospiraceae bacterium | reverse complement strand
GTATCGCAGGCGTGCAGCGTAACCACCATATCCACGGCATCCATTCCCGTATAATCGGCAATGTCTCCGCACAAAAACTCCAGCTTTTCATATCCGTAATCCTTAGCAAGACGATTGCAACGTGCAATCACATCCTTCTTCAGATCCAGGCCCACAATCCGAACCACGTAGCCCTTTACGGTATACAAATAATGGTACAGCGCAAAGGTAAGGTAAGATTTACCGCAACCGAAATCCAGAATGGTAATCTCCCGGCTCTTCGGCAACGCAGGCAAAATGTCCTCCACAAACTCAAGAAACCGGTTAATCTGACGAAACTTATCATACTTCGCCTTCACCACCGTACCTTCCTTGGTCATTACACCCAGGTCAACCAAAAACGGCACCGGAATTCCTTCCTCCAGAAGATACTGCTTCTTCCGGTTATGTTCCCTCGGAGTCACTACGGTCGCCGCATCCTGCCGTTTCTTGCACTTCACGGTAGCAGTGCCCTTTTTCCCGATTAAAATCGTTCTCTGATGAAACACCGACAAAAGTTCCGCCTGCTTAAAGCACCCCGTATCCAGCCAAACCCCCACACGCTCCGCCACTTCGGCTTCCGTGCAGTTGGTATGAAACACCTGGGTTCCCCGGTATTCTTCGATTTGATACTGCTGTCTGCCGCCGATGACCACCGGATGTACCTTCACCTTGGAAAGCTCCGCCGTCTTCGGTACATTGCTGAGAATCAGGCGCTGCAGCCCTTCCTCCATGCTCATTGCAATTGCTTCCTTTACCGTCTGTTCCATTTTGCACCTTCCTTGCACACTTATCCACTTTTCAGTATAGCATATTTTTATTGAAATTCAAGACTGTGACGCACCTTTTTCCCGGTCCGGCATATATTACAGCAACAGAACACTTAAGGCAGGTTTGTCTATGCCGACTTATCAAACCGAAACCGATTTTCCGGCGGAACCGAAGCGTCGTTTTTACCCGCCTCAGGGCATGCAGCCGGCTCCGGCTACACAAAATCATTCCGACGATTCTCCCCTGCACACCGCAAAAGACATCCGGCTCCGCCCATACAAAAAAGAGGACGATGCCGCCTATTTTGCCCATCGTCACCCTGTTTCCCTGCAGCGCCTTTACGAAGCCGCCGGTGCACTTTTAACTACGTATCCCCGTCACGGATTTATTTACGATGCCTATCCGGACGCTTTATCCTTACAGTGGATGAGGGACCGCCTTTTACGCGAAAACCAAACGCTTACCGAAGAATTTTTACAAGCGGGTTGTCCCCTTGCGTGGTTGAACCTGCTGACGGACATGGTGTTGTCGGAGCAGCTGTTACATCTCCGTCAGACTCACCGCAATCCCAAAGGAGATGCCAGTACCACCTCCGTGCGGTCCATATTCCGGTCATAATCAATGAACACCTGTACATTTATTTTATTCTGTTCCACCGTAATATAATCCTCTACCGCTCCGGTATATGCATAAACCGTATAATAATTATTTTGACGGTTTTCATATACCGGTTGCGCGTAAAGCTCCGAAAGCAGATTGTCCGTCAAGGCGTCCTTTTCGGAAAGAGGAATCTCTCCGTCAAAAATACCGCACAGCTCCAATGTGGCGGATACCTCCGTCAGCCCCGTTTTCTCTGCCGTCCGCAACAATTCCTTCCGCAGATAGGACACCTGCACCGCATTCCGGCCCGATAAGGTTATCTCCGTACAAAGATAGTAAGCATCCTCTTCTGTCAGATATACCAGCTTCAACACGGAGTGTGCCTCTGCCGCAGTCTTTTCATAAATCACTTCCCTGCGCCCGTCAAACTCCGCTTGTCTGAATTCACCCTCTACCACAAGTCCGATTTGTTCTCCGAAATGCTTTAATAATTTCTCCTCCGCAAATCCGTAAGGAGGCGGCAAATATCTTCCGGTCACGGTCACCGTTCCTTCACTTTCCTTCGGATGTAGCAGGGAAAAGGCTCCTTCGATACTGGCCTGTGCCAGAAACGCTCTCTCCGTAATCACCCGGAAGGCCACCGCCAGCATGAGCGCAACCGCAATTCCGCCCAAAATAATTCTTTGTTTCCGATTCATTTTCCATAGTTTCCGCATAAAAATACTCCTCTCCGAACTGCCCCTGTAAGGCCTCTTTGTGAGGAGTATTTCCATATTTTCTCAGTTCATTCCGAATTATTTGTCGGAACCCCGCATTTCAATCACCGGACCGCCGCAGCCTCTGACATAATCCCCGGTGATCGTTACCCTTCCGATGGAATCATCCTTCGGAATCTCATACATGATATCTAACATAATTTCTTCCAAGATTGCCCTCAGAGCTCTGGCACCCGTATCCTTTTCCATGGCACGCTCCGCAATGGCGGAAAGCGCATCGTCATCAAATACCAGCTGCACCTCATCTAAGGAAAGCAAATGCTCATACTGCTTCAAAATCGCATTCTTCGGCTCTTTCAGCACCTGAATCAACTGTTCCTTTTCCAGTCCCTGCAAAGAGAAAATCACCGGAAGTCGTCCGAGAAACTCCGGAATCATGCCGTATTCCCGTAAATCCTCCACCGTTACCTTAGAAAGCAGCATCTTGTCCTCGTCGTATTTGTCCTTTAATTCCGAACCGAAACCGATCATCGCGGTCTGATTCAGACGTTTCTTAATCACCTTTTCCAAATCCGGGAACGCTCCGCCGCAAATGAAAAGAATATCCTTCGTGTTAATGGTGGTCATCGGCACCATGGCATTCTTATTGGTGGCTCCCACCGGAACCTCCACCTCACTGCCCTCCAAAAGCTTAAGCAACCCCTGCTGTACCGATTCACCGCTGACATCACGGCTGTTGGTATTACGTTTTTTCGCAATTTTATCGATTTCATCGATAAAAATAATACCGTGCTCCGCCCGCTCCACGTCATTATCCGCCGCTGCCAAAAGCTTTGACAGTACACTTTCCACGTCATCACCGATATAGCCGGCCTCCGTAAGAGTGGTGGCATCCGTAATGGCAAGCGGCACATTTAGCAGTCTTGCCAAAGTCTTTACCAGATAGGTTTTACCGCTGCCGGTAGGCCCCAGCATCAGCATGTTGGACTTCTCCAGCTCGATGGTATTGCTCTTATCCGCCACTCTTTTATAGTGATTATAAACCGCAACAGAAATCACCTTCTTCGCATGATCCTGTCCGATGACATACTCATCCAGCTCCGCCTTAATCTTATGCGGCGGCTTCAGATTCTTAATATCAAGCTCCGGAACAGCCTCCTCTTCTTTGTTTTCCTTTTCCGCCGGCTTCGCCTTTTTCTTTACCTTCGGCATTTTCATAAACTCGCCGCCCATCCGGAACATGGACGGATCCAAGGTCATTATATCCATAAAAGGTAACGGATTGCCGTTTATAGAGTCGAAGGTCTTTTGCAGACAATCGTTACATACACTATAATTTCCCGGCAGCTGAATCAGTTTACCGGCAACGCTCTCCGGTCTGCGACACATCTGACAATATTCTTCATAACCGGATTCCTTATCCTTTGTCTCCCGGTCCTTTGATTCTTCTATATTTTCTTCCGGCAGATTCTTCTCGTCTTCCATTTTTCTCACCTTTCCGTTGTCATTCCTTAATATGCGTTCTTATTGATAAAACCTTTAAAAATCGTTAAAAACAAAATCTTAATATCAAAGCCCAGGGTCCAGTTTTCGATATAGTGGACATCATGCTCGATTCGCTTCCGTATGGAGGTATCTCCCCGGTATCCGTTGACCTGGGCCCAGCCCGTAATTCCCGGACGCACCTGATGTTTAATCATGTAGCGCGGAATCTCTTCCTTAAACTTCTCTACAAACTTCGGTCGCTCCGGACGCGGTCCCACAAGACTCATATCACCCTTTAAAACATTTATCAGCTGCGGAAGCTCATCAATGCTTGTTTTACGGATGAACTTTCCGACCCCGGTTACTCTTGTATCGTTTTTTGTCGTCCAGGCATTTGCTTCTTTGGAAGCCTCCTGTACCACCATGGAACGAAACTTATACATTTTAAATTCTTTATTGTGAAGCCCTACCCGCACCTGTGAAAAAATGACAGGGCCCTTCGAGGTACACTTAATCAATATCGCCACCGTCAGCATCGGAATCGCAAACAAAAGCAACGCAAACAAGGCTCCCACAATGTCTATGGTCCGCTTCACCGCACGATTTGCCACATTGCTTAACGGCACCTTCCGGATATTGATAACAGGTAACCCTTCCAAATCCTCGATATACGGAACCGTCGGTACAATATGATTATAGTCCGGAATAAACTTTGTATGCACCCCGGAATACTCACAGGCCGCAACCAGCTTCTCCAGCTTCTCGTATTCTTCAATCGCAAGGGCAATGGCTATCTCGTCATAATCCCGCTCTTTTAAACATACGGATAACTCCGAAAGACTTCCCACAACGGAAACCTTTTTATACCGGGTCCCCACCGCCATTTTGTCATCCAATATTCCGTGAATAAAATAGCCCCATTGCGGATTGGCCAGAATACGATCCACATAAGCTTCCGCCGCACGGCTGTATCCCACAATCAGAATATGCTTTAAATTCTTTCCCTTTCTTCTCAAATGCTCCAGAAACTTTCGTAAAAAGAAACGGAACATACTTTCCAAAATCACATTCGTACTATAAAAAATCGCCAGGAACGTTCTGGAAATATCCATTTTAAAAAGGAAAAGCAATACGATAAATGCCGCACCGCTGATAATATTCGCCTTCAGTACCAGCCAAAGCTCCCACTGCATTCCCCTGCCCCGCTTCGGTGCATACAACCCACTGGTCCAGTAAATCAGCAAGTACACCGGTAGCACAACAATAAGAAAACGCGCATAAGACTCAATGGTATAGTCTCCGGCCTTTTCCATATTCAACCATACGAATCGGAGCATATACGCTGCAAAATACGCCAGCAATACAAAAACTCCGTCCGTAACAATATGCAATTGATTAAATGCTTTTTGATTATCTTTAATCATCTTGTTCTCCTACCTTACACCCTCATATATGTTATCTTACATGATTCTTACAAAAACCTCAACAAAAATTTTCGAAATACAACATTTCTTAATCGTTTCGTCACAAAGCCTACACAAACCCGTGGTACACTACGATCAGAAAGAAACACATCGGGAGGTTTATTATGGAATCAAATCAAAATACTATTTTAAATAATGATACGCTTCCGGAAACCGAAGCAGTACAAGAGACTATGGTTTCCGAGGCTGTTTCTGCGGAAGAGGAAACCTTACAAACCGCACCGCCTGTCGAAACGATTTCCGGCAACATACAAGAGGCCATCACCGACCCGGTACGGATTGCTGATTCAGTGCCCGTTGCGAATCCGACTCCGGTTGCGGATTCAGATTCTACCGCAGCTTCGGTTGCAGGCACTCCGAAACCGCCGAAAAAGAAACGTGGTTTTGCACGGAAGCTACTGGGTTGCATCGGACTGGCTGCCTGCTTCGGCCTTGTGGCCGGAGGCACCTTCTTCGGTGTCAAACTTGCGTTTTCCCACTTCTTCCCTCAGGAAAGTGCACAGACAGAACAGCTGCCGGATGCCGATGATCTTTTTTCCGAGAAACCGAACATTACCATTTCCTCCACCGAGGTAAATGAAGTAGGCGATACGGATGCTACGGAAGTCGTTGCCTCTGTCGTAGAACAGACCATGCCGGCCATGGTAACGATACAGACCGTCACTCAGACCACTTCTTATTTTTGGGGGCAACCGATTCAAAACCAAAAGGAAGGCGGCGGTTCCGGCATTATTGTAGGCTCCAATGACAATGATTTGTTAATTGCCACCAACTATCATGTAATCGAGGGAACCACTTCCGTACAGGCCATTCTCGCGGACGGTTCTTCCCATGCCGTTACGGTAAAGGGCTCCGATGCAGATGCGGACCTTGCCATTCTCGCTCTGCCGCTTGCCGGTCTTTCACAGGAAACACTGGATGGCATCGATATCGCGGTTTTAGGGGACTCCGACAGCGCCAGAATCGGTCAGATGGTAATTGCAATCGGTAATGCTCTCGGCTACGGCCCGACCGTTACCGTGGGCTATTTAAGTGCAAAGGACCGGGAAGTTACCATTCAGGGAAACGACATGATTTTACTCCAGACCAATGCAGCCATCAACTCCGGAAACAGCGGCGGTGCACTGTTAAATACCAAAGGTGAAGTCATCGGTATTAATAATGCAAAGCTTACCAGCACGGAAATCGAAGGAATCTGCTTTGCAATTCCGATTTCCGAAGCGACTCCGATTTTAGACGAATTGATGACCAAGGAGATTCTTGCCGAGGATGAAAAGGGCTATTTGGGCGTATCCGTAACGGATTTGGACTCCGCATTTTTCCAAACCTATAACTGGCCGGACGGTGTGTATGTTTCTTTGGTTACGGAAGGCAGCGCAGCCGAAGCCGCCGGAATCTACCAGGGAGATATTATCACCCATGTAAACGGCGAAACGGTTACCACACCGAATCAGCTAATCAATGCAGTCACCGCCCATCGCTACGGTACTGTAATCGAAATCACGTTACAGCGTATCATCGAAGGCTCCTTTAAAGAGTTTACCTATTCCGTTACGTTACAGCAGCACCCGGATTTAGTAAAGAATACGGATACATCCGATACACAGGAGAAGCCTTTCTCCGACCGTAAACAACCACGCTAATATCTTTTTTCCTTTCATATAGTTCCCCTCAATAAGGATGCCGCAGGTTCACATTGATTGTGTACCCTGCGGCATCTTATCTTACTTTGCATTTTTCTTCTCGAAATGTTCGGAAACCGTTTCCACCGGACCGTCTTCCACCACACGTCCCTTTTCCAGCCAGATAGCTCTGGTGCACAACGAACGTACCTGTTTCAAATTATGGGAGACGAACAACACCGTAATCCCCTTATCAAACATTGCCTTGATACGCGCTTCACTCTTCTTCCGAAACTTTACGTCACCTACCGAAAGTACTTCATCCAGAATCAAAATGTCCGGTTCCACCAGGGTTGCAATGGAAAAGCCCAATCTCGCCCTCATACCCGAGGAATAATTCTTTACCGGCACGTGGATAAAGTCTCCCAGTTCGGAAAACTCGACAATCTCATCATACTTTTCCTTTAAAAAGGCTTTCGGATATCCCAGCATTGCCCCGTACAGAAAAATATTCTCCGCCCCGGTATACTGCGGGTCGAATCCCGCACCCAATTCAAGCAACGGCACCAGCACTCCACGTTTGGAAACCGAACCCTCCGTTGCTTTCAGTACCCCTGCGATTACCTTTAAAAGGGTACTCTTTCCGGCTCCGTTCAATCCCAAAAGAGC
>JAFTPY010000057.1 GCA_017463035.1 Lachnospiraceae bacterium | reverse complement strand
ATACACCTCCACCGTCACCTTCTCCTCATCTTCCGCTGTTATCACACTCTCAAAGGCCACCTTCCCCCGTTTTGCTTCCTCTGTGCCGTACACTGTCACCTTCACCTCCGTCCCGGTAGCCTCGCAAAGCAAAAGCACCGGTGACTTTGTGGTGTTTCTGAATTTCAAATCCTTATAATCTCCCGCAATGGCGGCATCTCTCCCCGAAGGAACATAGCCCACCGGCATGGAGTGGGGATGACGTTCCACGATTTCCAGCTTTGTTTGCAGCAACGCATTATAAAGAGTAGTGGACAACTGACACACCCCGCCGCCGATGCTTTCGGACAGCTGCCCGTCGATGTAGGTCCCTCCCGATGCATACCCGTTTTCCTCCGTAAAAGGCATCAATGCCGCCGCAACAGAAAACACCTCTCCCGGCAGCACCACCCTGCCATGGAGTTTCTTTGCCCCGGTTTCTATGTTCTGTGCCCGTCCCTTTCCCGCACCGGTATAGGCCGTGGAAAATTTCCCTAAAACCGTATTGCACTTTTCTGCCTGTTCCGTAGACAATACAGACATCAGGGCTGTCCCCGTTACATAAAACCGGAACACCAATTCTTCCACCGGACCTTCCCCTATTCGTTTCATCGCCGTTTCTACTGTATTTTGCACATTTACCCAAAACTCCTCCGTCTCCAACCGGTATCCCCGGACGCTTTCCGACACCTTCACTTGACCGTTTTCCCAGCTTACCGCAGCATCCCGGTAACTCCGCTCCGTTGCCTTCCGCAGCATCCTGATTCCTTCTGCACACCGGGTCTCCTCCCACACGAACACAGACTCCGCTTCTCTTATTCGGAAAGGGCGGCCCGTCACCGCCCCATACAACCATTCCCACACCTTCACTTCGCTGCTTATTTCCGCAACCGACCGCAACGTAGCCTCTGCATCCACCCGGAGCAACGGCTGTTTCATAACAAGAACCAATTCGTTTCCCGCGATCGACAAGGAAACCTCTTCTTTCCGTACCTCCCCGCTATTCTCCCCCATTCCTTCCTCTCCGTCGCGCTCCGCAGTCAAATCTCCCTTCCGTTTCAGCGTCTCGTTTATCTCTGCCACCCGCGTCTCTACTTCTTCCTTCATTTCCGGCAAAAACCGACACCGCAGTTCGGTTACACCTCCCGGCTCAATAGCCCGAATCACCGTTTCCGTCTCTTTTAATGTCATCCCCGAAACATCCCTGCCCCACACCGTCACTCCCGGCGCAAGCCTCCCGACACACCGTTTCTTCACCACAGCACCTGCCACCGTCAGCAGCACCGCTATCGCCAGCACTCCCGCCAAACTATATGTAACAATCCGTTTCAACATCCTGTCCGCCTTCCGATTGATTCATTCTCGCATAATACATCTCATTCTATATCAATATATGTTTTTTCATTTTTCTTATTCCGAGTACCGACGGGCCGTTCGGTTCGTCCTTTTCATGCAGTCTTCCGAAGTTTCCCGGACAGAAAAGGACTCCGACCTTTGTATATACTACTTTTTGAATTCACCGTAGGATGTTAGACCTTCTTATTGTTCCGTTCACCCTCAGTAACGCTCAGACAAGGAGGTCTGAGCGAGCCCGCCACGCGACATGGAGGGCGCGTCAGGGCGGTTACGTCGCTTTTCACAATCCCTACGGAACAATTAGAAAGACTTACATCCGAAGTCCATGAGATGCCTTGCGTGCAGGTTCGCGCTACGCGCATCTCACACACTTCGTGACTTCGTCACTCCGTCGTGGGCGCGTTCGCATGACTGCGTAACTGCACGAGAGCAAGCTCTCGCAGTTTACTCGCATGCTAACTTTGCCTGCACGCAAAAACCGACGGTTGACACCGTCGGTTTTCTCGGATATAGTTATAGTAATGCAGTATTTATCGAAGCGCTGCCGCAAACAGCGGAATAATCATAGTCAGTACCAAAATACCGGCAACGATTGACGCAATCAGCTTCTGCTTTTTTTTGTTGTACATAAATCCACCTCTTTTCCGTGAAAGGTTGTGACCTCATGCCAATTTTATTCGGCTTAACGCTTATTATAATTGTTTTTATCGCTTTTAGCAAGTCCCGCGACAAAAATGCCCAAAAATCTTCCGCGGATTTTTGGAAAAAAGAGCAGGAATCTCAGTTTGTCCCGAAAAAGGATATCTCTTCTCTGGACTATTTGACGATTCCTTATGCTTCTCTGCCGTTCCGGTATTATATGCCGGGCAACGGACGTCCGGTTGCTATTACAAGCCACACCGCAGTTCCTGTTTCCCCGGCAGATTTTTCCGATGAAACGGGAAGCCTTTCCGTAATGTCCCCAAAAGCCGAAAAGCACTATGAGGTCGACGCCCTCTTATCGGAAATTAATTCCGAAACCGCAGCAGCCTCCGCCGACATCTCTGACAGTGTCTATGCCCGGGCTCCGGAGTACAGCGCCCCTCTTGCGGACGAACTGGCAAATACGGAACTGGAGCTTTGCAAGCTTGCCGACTGCCGGATTATCAATCTGACCGGCATTTCCAATACCGAGCTCCGGTTAACCTACGGAACCGCCAATTTAGACCCGTTGACCGCTTACGACCACAATTTCACCGTCCTTATCCGTACGTTGCAAAAATGGGGCACACTTTTGGCCTCTGCCGGCAAAAAAGACGATGCGGTTACCGTGCTTTCCTACGCCGTCGGCATCGGCTCGGATATTGCGGGGACCTATGCCACTCTCGGCAGACTGTATAAGGAACGGGGCGAGCTTTCCAAAATCGAGGACTTAAAAACCTCCGCAGAAGCCCTTAACACCTTGATGAAGCCGTCCATTTTGCGGGATTTGGAGCAGCTTGTTTCTTCACCCGCGCAATAAAACCTCTCCGTAACAAAGTAAGGTGCATCTCCCTTCGAAGCCTACACACTTCGTCCGTATTTCGCCAATAACGTATCAATTAATCTGGACGCTTCGCTTTTCGTCAGCGTCGTATAATCCGGTGTCAAATCCAGTCCGTGCATTGCAATGATCCCCTGCAAGTAGCTGACCTGGCGTTTTGTCACCGGTTCTGTTTTTTTCGGCTTATAAAAAAGCGGCTTCGGTACAAACCATTCTTCATTCTCGTTCCCGAACCGCTGCTCCATCAAAAAGAAAAGCTGCGCTGCCGTACAGGCATCCTCAAAGGCCCGGTGGGCATGTTCGTTTGTAATCCCATACACTTCGCACATAGCCGCCAGAGTTTTGCTGGGCAGCTCCGGATGAGCCAGTCTGGCAATCAACAACGTATCCAACCCCCGATATTCAAAAGACTCGTTCATTCGTCCCGCCGCCACCTTTAAAAAGCTGAAATCAAAGAGAATGTTATGGCCCAGCAACACCGTCTCCCCTTCCAGAAAACGTAACAGAGAACGCATCGCTTCCGCTTCACACGGTGCATCTTTTACCATCTCATCCGTAATCCCGGTCAGTTCGGTAATCCGCTCCGGAATCCCTGCTGTCTGGGGATTCACAAGGGTAGAAAACACTTCCTTCTGCACGCCGTCTTCGTATTTTACCGCACCGATTTCTATGATTTTCGCCTTTTCCGGGCCCAGGCCCGTAGTCTCGATATCGATTGCCGTGAACCGCATCCCT
>JAFTPY010000056.1 GCA_017463035.1 Lachnospiraceae bacterium | reverse complement strand
GACGGAGAAATACCGTTCTGCGGAAAAGGCGGAAACGGTTTCTTTGGCTGCCTTGAAGAATAAAAATATCGATTATCTGGCACTGGGACATATTCATTCCTACCGCTACGAAGCTTTGGATACCCGCGGGGCATGGTGTTACTGTGGCTGCCCGGAGGGCAGAGGCTTTGACGAGTGCGGCGAAAAGGGCTTTGTATGGTTGGAAATCGAGGAACAAAAGGTAACCCACAGCTTTGTGCCGTTTTCGGCGCGGACGGTACATGAGTTGCTTGTGGATATTTCCGAGGCGGAGACTACCCTTGCGGTGGAGGCTAAGGTGCGGGAGGCTTTGACAGCGATTCCGGAGAAGGATTTGGTAAAGGTATCCCTGACGGGCAAGGTGAGCCTTTCTTCGGAGAGGGATTTACAGTATCTGACCGGAAGATTCGAGAACCGGTTCTTTGCTTTTAAGATGAATGATAAGAAAGTGGGAATTGCGGTCCGGCCGGAGGAATACGAAAATGATATTTCCCTGCGGGGGGAGTTTATCCGTACGGTGATGCAGGGGGATTATACGGACGAAGAAAAACGAATGCTCCTGGAACTGGGAATCCGGGCACTGTCCGGAGAGGAGGTGGAATCATGCTTTTAAAACGTTGTCACATACTGGGCTTCGGGAAATTGCAGGATTTTACCTATGATTTTTCGGAAGGATTTAATTTGATTTGCACGGAAAACGGTTGGGGAAAGAGTACCTTTGCCGCTTTTTTGCGTGCTATGTTTTACGGATTGCCGCAGACCACGAAGAAGAATTTAGATGAAGCGGAGCGCAAAAAATACAAGCCGTGGAACGGCGGCGTTATGGGTGGCTCCCTTGTCTTTGAAGTAAACGGAAAAGAATACAGAGCGGAGCGTACCTTCGGAAAGAAAGAGGCAGAGGATACCTTCCGTTTGATTGATTTGTCTACAAATCTGGAATCCGGAGATTTTTCCGCGGAGCTTGGTAAGGAATTGTTCGGTTTGGATAAAGAGGCTTATTCCCGCAGTACCTATTTGCCGCAAAATAGAATTTTTGTGGACGGCATGAATGACAGTATTGCCAGAAAGCTGGGGAAGATGGCGGAAGGCGAGGACGATGGAGGAAATTACGAAAAGGCCTATGAGATTTTAGAAGAGTTACGGAAAAAATATATACCGGACCGCCAGAAGGATGAAAAGGGATATGTGGCGGAACTGAAAAAGGAGATGACGAAGACCGGGGCAAAGCTTGCAAAGTGCCGCGAGAGCAGAGAAAATGCAAAGAAGTGGCGCGAATTGGAGCAAAAGGCTACGGCACAGAGAAAGGATGCGGAAGCAAAGCTTGCTTTGTGTAGGGAAAAGTTGGCTGCGGCAATGCGCTATGAGGCATATGCGGAACGAAAGAAAAGTTACACGGGACTTTTGGCAACGGAGGAAAAACTCCGGGTAAGAAAAGAAAGTATGCAGGGGCTGTTTCGTGTCGGTGTGCCGGACTTATCGGAGCTACGGCAATGCAGACATGAGGCGGAGGAGGCATCCGTGTTGTCGGGAGAATTACGTTCCTATTACCTCGATATGGGAGAACTGAGGGAACTGGAGGAATTCCGGGAAAAGTTCGGTGACGATACGCCTTCCGATGAAGATATCCGGCAGTGTATTCAGGCAGAAAGAGAGATGCGGGAAGCGTTGCGCCGGACAGAGGAGCAGTGCCGTACGGAGGAGTCTGCGGCGAAGCAGGCAAAACGGAAGAAGAAGACTGGAATATGCCTGTTGGTGATTGCATTGGTGCTGGCTGCGGCTTTTGCGGGAATCGGGCTGTTGCACGGAAAGAACAATGAGGCGAATACTACGCAGGCGGCAGTGGCGGTCGATGTGCAGGTGCAGGAAAATGCGGGAGTGTCGGATTCCTTGCTGTGGTTTGCGGGTGCGGGATGCTGTTTACTTCTCGGTTTGTTTTTTGCCGGTTCTGTGCTGAAGCAGGGAAGTGTGGCTAAAAATGCGGAACGTCGGCAGGGCGGATGCGTTGCGGAGATAGATGACATCTGGAGAATGGGAGCCCGGGGAAGACAGCTTCAGGAGAAATACGGGCCGGCGGGTGATACGGATGTCACGGGTTGCCTGTATCGCTTGGCGGAGGAACTGCAGCGCTATGAGGTTCTTGCGGAGAAGCAGGCGAACCGGGAACGGTGCATGGGAAAGAGAGAGGCTTTGTTACATAGAACAAAGGAATTACTTGCGCGCTATGGGTTTGACGGAGCGGATGTTTCGGGACAGCTTCATATTTTGGAAAACCGTACCGAGGAATTTGTAAGAATTTCCGCAGAGTATGCAGATGCGGCGAAAAAACGGGAAGACTTTGAAGGGGAAAATCCACCGGAGGAGTTTATGAATTTAACGGTTCCGGAAGAAAGCTGCATGCAACTGCAGCAGGAAGAACGGGAGCTTACGGAACTGATTGATGAAGTGTCAAAGGAAGAAAAGGATTGTCGTGACCGTGCGGAGGATTTTGAGGAAACTGCGGAAGTCGAGAGCGAAACGGAGGCTTTGTATGCGGAGCTTTCGGAGCTGGCGGAAGCGAAGCAACGGGAGCATGATTTGATTGTCCGGACAAGGGACTGCTTAAAGCAGGCAAAAGAGTCTTTCTCTTCCCGGTATTTGCGTGGGCTGGCCACCGGTTTTGGAAAGTATGTGGCGTTGCTGGGAGATGAGGATTTGTCAAAAAACATGGCCGGGCATTTGGACAGTGTGCAGACCGATATCGATTTGAATGTGCAGATTACCGCTTACGGAGAACAGAAGGAGCTGGGGTATTTCAGTACGGGAACCAAGGATCTTATGGGACTTTGTATGCGGTTTGCGCTGGTGGATGCCATGTTTTCGGAGGAACGGCCGTTTTTGGTGCTGGATGACCCGTTTGTAAATCTGGATAAGGAAAAAACGGAGCGGGCGGTCCGCTTTCTGAAGGAGACAGCGGACAATTATCAGATTTTGTATTTGGTATGCCACGAGAGCAGAGCCTGACGGCGTTTGTACGGAATTTGAAAGCAAAAGCGGAAACCGGCGGTGCATGGATAAGAAATGTGAGAAGAAAGGAGGCGGCAGAAATGAAAAAAGGAGAAGTGGGCAGAATTTTGGCGATTTTGGCTTTTTTGGCGTATTTACTGCTGCTTTCTTATTTACTCTTTTTCAGCAGTACCTATGGGCGTACCGCGGAGATGGGTTATCGTTATAATTTGAAGCCTTTCGCGGAAATACGAAGGGGGCTGGAGCATGTGGAGCAGGTAGGCTACCGCTATGTTTTGGTCAATATTGCGGGAAATATCGCGGCGTTTATGCCCTTCGGTTTTTTACTGCCGTTTGTTACGGGACGCAAAATGCATACGGGCAAGATATTTTGCTACAGTTTTCTGCTCAGCTTGTGTGCGGAGTCTCTTCAGTTGGTGTCCCGGACGGGGGCCTATGATGTGGATGACTTGATTTTGAATACCGTCGGTGGTGTTTTGGGCTATTGGTGCTATGTGGTGATAATCGGACGAAGGAGGAAGAAACAATGAATTCCGATGCAATATATCGTAAAGCGGAGCGACGGGGAATGCATTTCCACGGCAGAAAGCGCTCCAAAACCGGTGTGACCGGCTTTGTACTTTCCCTGGTATGTGTAGTTTGTTTTTTGACGTTATGTATTATTTCTGCGGCGGCAAAAGGAGAAAG
>JAFTPY010000003.1 GCA_017463035.1 Lachnospiraceae bacterium | reverse complement strand
GTTGGAGAAGAATCCTGCGATTTTGATTAATCATCAGCATAATCGGGAACATCATTTAGGAAAAAGTGAAGTTTGCGGTTTGGCGGGGAATCCGTTGCAGGCCTTTGGACCGGAGCTTGCAAAGAAAGGGTTTGTGGTACTGGCTCCGGATTCCATATGTTTTGAAGAACGTCGGAAAGATCCTTCGGTAGAAGGCTTTGATTTTTGGCAGCATTTTCATGAAATGACGTATCGAGTAATCACCGGAGAGTTTTTGATGAAAAAGGTACTGACGGATGCCATGAACGGGGTTTCATTGCTGAGGGGCTTACCGTTTGTGGATGCAGAAAGAATCGGCACTCTTGGGCATTCCTACGGCGGGAACACGGTATTGTTCCTTGCTGCACTGGATGAGCGGATTTCTTTTGCTTGTGCCAGTGGAAGTGCGTGCACTTATGAATATCGCATGAAGCACGGCACCGGAATCGAACTGGCTAGCGTTATTCCGAACTTCCATGGAATGTATGATATTGATGATTTGGTGGCTTTGACAGCTCCGAGAAAGCTTTTACTGGTCTCATCCGATGAGGACAAGTATTCCATGGATGCACCGGAGATTGTAGAAAAGGCAGGGAAAAGGTATGCGGAGCTTGGTGTATCGGAAAATCTGGAACATAAGCGGTATTCCGGCGGACATGGGCTGACGGAGGAACGGTTTGAGGATATCATAGATTGGATTGTTATGAATGACTAGGATGAAGGAGAAGAACATGGAGAAACTGCCATTACTTATACTGACAGGCCCTACGGCGGTAGGTAAAACGAATCTGTCCATCAAACTTGCGAAGGCGGTAAACGGCGAGATTATTTCGGCGGATTCCATGCAGGTGTACCGGCGGATGGACATCGGTACGGCAAAAATTAAGAAAGAAGAAATGGGCGGTGTAACCCACCATTTGATTGATATTTGCGAACCCACGGAGGATTATAACGTGGTGCGGTTTGCCACGGAAGCAAAGCGGCTGATCAGAGAAATCGTCGGACGGGGACATGTACCGATTCTGGTGGGTGGTACCGGGTTTTATATACAAGCGGTTTTGTATGATATTGATTTTACCGAGACGGAGGAAGATACTTCTTACCGTGAGGAGCTGGCGGCCTTTGCCGAGGAGCACGGAGCGGAGGCACTGCACGCGCGACTCGCAGAGGTAGACCCGGTATCTGCGGAAGCTATCCATGCTAACAATGTGAAACGTGTCATTCGTGCGTTGGAGTTTTACAAACAGACCGGCACAAAGATTTCCGAGCATAACGAGGAGCAGCACGGCAAGGAATCGGCCTACAACAGTGCTTATTTTGTACTGACCCAGGACCGGGCGGTGCTGTATGACCGGATTGAAAAGCGGATTGACATCATGCTGGCGGAAGGACTGGTTGAGGAAGTAAAGGGACTTCTTGCGGAAGGCTGTAAGCCGGAATCCGTATCCATGCAGGGTCTCGGTTATAAGGAAATTGTGGCGTATTTACAAGGGGAATGTACCTTAGAGGAAGCGGTTTACATTTTAAAACGGGATACGAGACACTTTGCAAAGCGGCAGCTTACCTGGTTTAAGCGGGAACGGGAAGTGCTTTGGTTTGATAAGGGCGAGTATGAGAGCGAGGACGCGATACTGGATGCGATGCTGACGGAAGCGAGAAAGCGCGGGATTATAGAGTGAAGGTGATATGCCTTTTTTCGCGCATACTGAAACATCAAAGGGAAAGAGGTAGAGAAATGAACATCAGACGGGCAGAAAACAAAGACATGAACGGGATTAACAAGTTGTTACATCAGGTACTTATGGTGCATCATAACGGCAGACCGGATATTTTTAAGCCGAACGCCAAGAAATACACCGATGCGGAGCTTATGGACATTCTGGCGGACGATACGAAGCCGGTGTTTGTAGCAACAGACGAGCAGGAAGAAGTGCTTGGTTATGCCTTTTGCGTATTTCAGCAGCACTTGAATAATAACATTTTGACGGATATTAAGACGCTTTACATCGATGATTTGTGCGTGGACGAGGAAAAGCGCGGCATGCATATCGGAAAAACGTTGTATGAATACGTGTTGGACTTTGCCAAGGCATCCGGATGCTACAATGTGACTTTAAATGTGTGGTCCTGTAACGAAAGTGCCCTGAGGTTCTACGAAAAGTGCGGGCTGGTACCGCAGAAGGTGGGAATGGAGAAGGTGCTGTAATGGTCGGAGTAGGAAATACGGCGGAAGTGTTTGATTATTGCGACGGAAAGGTTTGTAAGCTGTTCTATGAGGGGTATCCCAAGGAAGCGGCGGAACGGGAGTTTCGGAATGCAAAGGAAGTGGAGCGGTTAGGTTTTCCGGTGCCGAAGGCATTCGAATTGGTTGAATCAGAAGGAAGAACCGGAATTGTGTATGAAAAAATTGTCGGAAAATCCATGTTGGAATGTATTTTAGAGAATCCCGACAGGGTCGGTTTCTATCTGGATGAATTTGTACGGCTGCAGAAGAAGTGGTTGATAGAGATATCTGTACAATCTGCTTCGGTTTTGTCCTATAAAGAATATTTGCATATGTTGTTAAATGGTGCAGGACAAGAGGCAGAGGCGTCTTTGCTGGAAGAAATCGATGTCTTACCGGAGGACAATACATTGTTACACGGGGATTTTCATCCCGGCAATGTGTTGATTTCAGCGGATCATCGCGCAGTTGTGATTGATTTTATGAATGCTTGCAGGGGTCCGGTACTGTATGATATTGCACGGACCTATGTTTTGCTGAAAGAGAAGGACGAGGCATTCGGAAGGTCATATTTGGCGAAGATGGAGGTTTCGGAAGAGGAACTTTTGCCATTTTATACAGTGATTGAACGATGCAGAATGTACGAAAGGTGAGGAAACAATGATATATCAAGGAATCGCATTTTTTCTTTTGGTGGCATTTTACACCTTTTACATAGCAAAGCTTGTCATCCAGAAAAAGCAATCCATCAAAACCAATCAGATGGGAATGGGAAACAAGTCGAAAAAGGTGCTGGTGATTGAGCGGATTATGAGTATTGCCACAGTTCTGGTGATTGTGGCGGAAGTGGCAAGCATTTTCCTTGTGAAGCACTATTTGCCGCTGCCGGTACGGATTGCGGGACTTGTTCTTGGTGCAAGCGGCGTTCTGTTCTTTGCCTTGGCTACCGTTACCATGAAAAGCAGTTGGCGTGTGGGAATTCCGGAGGAAAAGACAACGCTTGTTACCGATGGAATATATGCATGGAGCAGGAATCCGGCCTTTGTGGGCTTTGATTTGATGTATGCTGGAATTTGCCTGATGTTTTTCAACATCCCTCTTTTTCTCATTTCTTTGTGGGCTGCGGTAATGTTGCACTTACAGATACTGCAGGAAGAAGTCCATATGGAGAAGATGTGCGGAGCGGAATATCGGGAGTATCGGGCACGTACCATGCGGTATTTGGGACGAAAGAAAGCAAAATAATTGCAAAGTTCCTATGAAAAACGCAAGAAAAATGCAAAAGTTCCTATGAAAAACGCAAGTTTTGATTAAAAAAGATGATAACCTGGAGGTAGAAAGAATGAACATAGCGGTATTTGCTTCTCACGGAGGCAGTGATTTACAGGCAATTATAGACGGTTGTAAGAATCAACAGATAGAAGCTAAAGTGGCCGTGGTTATCAGTAACAACGGTGATTCCATGGCGTTGCAAAGAGCAAATAATGAGAAGATTCCGGCATATCATCTCAGCGCAAAAAAATTCGGCAGTGAAGAATCCTTGGCGGAAGAGATTCTTTCGGTACTTACAGAATATAAGGTAGATATGATTTTTCTTGCCGGTTATATGAGGATGTTGCATGTATCTATTCTGGAGAAGTATCATAATCGCATTTTTAATATTCATCCGGCATTGCTTCCGAAATTCGGAGGGAAGGGAATGTACGGGATGAATGTGCATACGGCGGTAATTGATGCAAAGGAAACAGAGACAGGCGTCACGATTCATCGTGTAAGTGCCGAGTATGACAGCGGTGAGATTGTGGCGCAAACCACTGTACCGGTACTTGAAGGTGATACACCGGAGATCCTTGCAGCAAGGGTGTTGGAACGAGAGCATAGTTTTTTAGTGGAAGTGATTGCAGATATTGTAGATGGGAAGATTGCATTAGGGTAAAACAATATGGTACATAATGAAAAGAAGAACATCCTACTCACAGTATTTGAAGGTACTTCCTCGGAGTTGCTTTTAAATGGTTTCAGAGACTTTCCGGTATTGGTTTTACCCAATGACAAGGTGAAGGATTCCGAGCTATTGCTGGGCATGCTCTCCGAGACACATTTTGACTATGTTCTGAGTTTCGGCCAACGACCGAATATCAAGGATAAGGTGCACATAGAAACGAATGCAAGAGACGGGGATTTACGACTTGATACGGTCTTTAACTGTGAACGATTAAGGATGTTGTTTGAACAAAACGGGATTCCGGCAAAGCTTTCCCATAATGCAGGGACATCCTTTTGTAACAAGCTGTATTGGAATGGATTAAAGTATATTGAGGAACATGAGTTAGAGACTAAGATGGTATTTATACATGTGCCGTTTGGAAGGAATATCAGTGATATAGAGCTGTTCAAAAATCGAATTTTTGAAACAATTAGGATATTCATGCAAAATTAAAATCTTAAGTTATAGAGATGAAAGGAGTACTCTATGAGCATCATTGTAAACTTATACTACACCGGCAAAGACGGCAGCGCCCGGAAATTCGCGGAAGAAATGACCGCACGGGGCATTGTGGATGCCATTCGCGCAGAGGAAGGAAACGAACGTTACGAGTATTTCTTTCCCATGGAGGATGCGGAAACGGTACTTTTAATCGACCGTTGGAAAGACCAAGAGGCATTGGATATTCATCACAAGTCGGAGATGATGAAGCAGATTGCGGAATTGCGGGACAAGTATAGGCTGCGGCTTCGGGTGGAGCGGTATGTTGAGGAGCCGAAGGCGTGATCTTGCATGCTGATGAGTAATAGATAACGATAGGATTGAACTTTGTGAGGGATTTGAAATGAACGGACTGATTGATTTTTTAATAAAAGCCAAACAAAAGACCTATGCCGGAAAAGGCGCAGAAACTACATCCTGCCGTCCGGAATCCCATGATTTGGTGTATTCTGAGGGGGACTATATGTATTACGATACCTTTCTCGGCGGAGGCAATTTTTTAGGGGAAGAATCTGTTTGGGTTAAGGGAAAGCCATACTGGAGCATGAATTATGTGGGCCGGGTTACCGGAGAAAACTTTAGCGGAGATTTCTTAAAGGAAGCACTGCTTTTAGTGCCGGAGGATAAGCCCTTTCGCGGACCGGAACATTATGAGAATGACGGTTATACCTATGAATGCAAGGTTGAGGGGGAATTTGCCTGGTTTCAAGGTTACGAAACCATTTGCTATGAGGGAACACAGATTTATGAATGCTATTTTCACGGAAGTATCATTGAGTAGAGAGGTCCGGCGGTTACTTTACGGTCAGAAATGCCGGGAATCAGAGGCAGAGGAGCGAGTGAAGAATGAAAACCTTAATTTTTAACGGTTCTCCCCGTAAAAACGGAGATACGGTCAGCTTGTTAAAGCATTTTATAGCGCAGTTACCAGGAGAATACAAAATCGTAGAGGC
>JAFTPY010000055.1 GCA_017463035.1 Lachnospiraceae bacterium | reverse complement strand
TTATTAATCACATGTACAATCGTAAATGTGGAATAGGCCACCCCTCTGGAAGAACAGACCGGAAGTGTTGCCGCAATCGTAGAGACACATTCTTCCAACGGAAGCCCTTCCGCCATCATGGTGGAAATGATTTTTGAAGTAAGGGTGGATAAGATACTTGCTTTTACACCGCTTCCCAGTCCGTCCGCCAATACGAGTACCGTAGAGTTCTCACCGCTTTCTACCACATCCACATGGTCTCCGCAAAGCTGCTCTCCGTAGTGATTAATACTCTTATAGCCGATATCTGTACATAAATCATTCATCGGAAATCGACTCCTTTAATTTTGCCAGTGCAATCTTTGTTTCCGCCGCCGTTTCACCCAGAAGAGACGCAATTTCCTGCACAATACGCATCTGCTTGTCCACTACTCTGTCGGCGACCTCCACAGTTCTGCGACTGATGCTTTCTTTCTTTTCCCGTTCCTTTTCCTCATCCGTCACATCACGCATGATACAAATCAGCATCCGGGATTCTTTATCATGTACCACCGTCTGTTCCACGTAACGCTTATATTCCGCCAAATACACACGCTGATTTTTAATTTCTCTTCCGCTGTTCAATACGTTAAGGAAAACATCCGGTTCCAAAATACGAATCACCTGATCTCCCAACACATCCGATGCGGAACGAATATTCATAATCTTCTGCGCCGCCGTATTAATCTGCTGCACCTCAAGATTCTCATTCAGCACAATCAAGCCGTTCGGAGTGTTTTTCACAATCGTATCGGAAAAGCTCTCCGCCTTGTCCTTTAAAAACGGCAGACACATAGAAACATCCGATTTTCCGTTAAAAATCGCAATGGCCTTTTCGCGACAGGTGTTATAGCCGCAGGAACCGCAGTTTAACTCCTGGGACGGCTTAAACTTACCCATCTGGCGCAGTATCTCGGTAATCTGGCTTTCCGACGGAGACTGAGCACGCAACTCAATGAACTCAAAATTCTTACGAAGCTCCATAGACTCCGGCTGCCGAACATCAAAATCTTTTTTTCCGGCATACTGTGCCACAGCCATATAGTCCTTCACCGGAGAGCGGTGATACTTTTCCATCACCGGACCACCGATACAACTCCCCACACAGGCAGACATCTCAATAAAGCATTTATGAATTTTTCCGTTTTCGATATCCCGGAGTGCAGCCATACAATTTTCCACACCGTCGATTGCCATATAAGTATAGCCCGGTGCATCCTGTGCCATGGTTTTTAAGATACCGCCGGTGGTCGGGAAAAATCTTGCCTTACTTTCTTCCTCAGAGTCCATCTCTTTGCCAAGTGCAATCTTTTCCGCAGCCAACCACTCGGTCAACTCTTCAAAGGTAAGTACGGCATCTACGATATTTCCGTAGTGCTCCGCTTCATCCTTCTTTGCTACACACGGACCGATGAATACGGTCTTTGCATCCGGATAACGCTTTTTGATGTCCAGACAATGGGCCTGCATCGGCGATGCCACATCAGCAAGAAATTCCAGCTCTTTCGGAAAGTACTTCTGAATCAAAAGATTCACAGAATGACAACAAGATGTGATGATAATATCCCTGTCTTCTTCACGAAGCATCCGTTCATACTCCGTCTTGACCATAGTAGCCCCGATTGCGGTTTCCTCTACACCGGCAAAACCGAGCTTTAATAATGCCTCCCTCATTGCATTGATACCGACGCCGTCATAATTTGCTACAAAGGACGGAGCCAGACTCACATACACCGGTGCCCCGCTTTGTAAGAGCACCTTCACTTTTTCGGTCTCATCCACAATCTGCTTTGCTTCCTGCGGGCAAACCACAAAGCACTGACCGCAAAGGATACACTCGTTCCCAATAATATGCGCCTGGTCTCCGGAAAAACGAATGGACTTTACCGGACAATGACGGATACATTTATAACAGTTTTTACAGTTTGATTTCTTCAACGTTAAACAGTTCGGCATATCTGTTACTCCTTTACGCACTCAGCTTTTCCAGAACCTTTTCCTTAAAAAACTCCTGAAATGTTTCTCTTGTAATGCCGGTATACACATCATCATCCACCTGAACCGTTACACCGATACGATTACACTTGCCGATACAAAAGCTACCGACAAGTGTAATCTCCTGTTCCAGATGATGCGTTTCAACGGCTTTCTGAAAGAGCTCCACAATCTCCTCGGACCCTTTCAAGTGGCAGGAACTGCCCACACAAACCTGAACGATCATAGTTTTCACACCTTTGCAAGTACTTGTTTTTCAAAGAATTCCTTGGTGGAATCCGGAGTTACGGAATGGAAGGTATCATCAACGGTCACACAAACACCCTTCTGGCAGTTGCCCATACAGAAAGTTCCTCCCAGTTCTACTTTGTCATCCAAGTTATTTTCCTTAATCAAATACTGAAGCTGCTCTACTACCTGACGGGAGCCCTTAATATGACAGGACGAACCGATACATACTGTGATTTTCATACTGAAATCCTCCTATTCGTAATCTACAACGTCTACCCAGCTAAGCAGGAATTCACGTTCTTTTTCATTACCTTTTACGGACTGGGAAGCTGCCACAATCGGCATCCACTTCTGTACATACTGCTTTGCGGTGTTACTCTTTTTGCAGAACAAATCAAGATACTGCTTTGCGCCCTCGATATCACCCTCTAACCAGAACAGAAGGTAAGTTCTTGCGGCATCCGCAGAAGCATTACCCTGAGTTACATGGGACCAGTCCAGGATATACGGGGTACCGTCCTCGGTCACGATAATATTAGACGGATTGAAGTCGCCGTGACATACCTTGTTATGCTTCGGCATACCTTCCAGACGGGTATGCAAATCATAACGGGTGGTAGCATCCAGTTCTGCCTTACTGATTTTGCCGTTCATCTTATCCTTTAACTTGTTAAGAAGCGGACAGGTCGCCTTGTGTACCGTTGTCTGTAACTCCACAAACATCTCCAGATATTCGTCCTTCTTCTCCGGATTTTCCTGCATCAGCTGTGCCAGGGTCTTTCCCTTAATAAACTCTGACACAATGGCCCACTTGCCGTCAATCATGGTTACTTCGAAAATCTTCGGAATGTTCAAACCGGTCTCTTCGATTCTTGCCTGATTCAGTGCCTCATTTAATACATCCGCCTTGGAATAATGCTCATCAAATACCTTTACACACTTGTCGCCGTCACGATAAATTGTCTTATTATTTCTTACCGCAATCACTCTATCCAGTTTCATAATCTCACTCCTCCTTACAGATTCTTATTGATGCCGTTCTTTGCTCTACGGAAACTCTGCTTAATATCAGTCTTGTCAACACCTTCCCCAAGCTGACGCTCATCCGGAGTCTTCGGCTCTACAAACTGCTTTCCGTAATATGCGTTCAGGTACATCTGCTTAATCTCGCTCATTAACGGGTATCTCGGATTTGCACCGGTACACTGGTCATCAAATGCCTGCTCGGTCATCTCATCCAGTCTTGCAAGGAAGTCCTTCTCATCCGCAACATAATCCTTGATGGTTGCCTTGATGCCTACCTTAGCCTTTAACTCATCCAACGCCTTAATAAGATTTTCTAACTTCTCGCTGTCATTCTTACCCTTGATTCCAAGGTAATCTGCCACCTCTGCATAACGTGCCAGTGTATGCGGATGATCATACTGGGAGAAGGTACCCATTTTTACCGGTGTTTCAGCTGCGTTGAATCGAAGTACCTCATCAATCATAAGAGCATTTGCAACACCGTGCGGTAAGTGATGGAATGCACCCAGCTTATGTGCCATGGAGTGACATACACCCAAGAAAGCGTTTGCAAACGCCATACCTGCGATGGTTGCCGCATTTGCCATCTTCTCTCTTGCTTCCACATCCGTCTGTCCGTTCTCGTAAGCTCTCGGCAGGTACTCGAAAATCGTCTTCAACGCCTTTAATGCAAGACCGTCGGTATAATCCGTTGCCAGCATCGATGCATATGCCTCCAATGCATGGGTTACTGCATCAATACCGGAAGCGGCGGTTAAGCCCTTCGGTGCGGTCATATGGAAATCAGTATCAATAATTGCCATATTCGGAAGTAATTCGTAGTCCGCAAGCGGATACTTTACGCCGGTCTGCTCATCGGTAATAACCGCAAACGGAGTCACCTCGGAACCGGTACCTGCGGAGGTTGGGATAGCAATAAAGTATGCCTTCTCACCCATCTTCGGGAAGGTGTAAATTCTCTTGCGGATATCTACGAAACGCATTGCCATATCCATGAAGTCTGCTTCCGGATGCTCATAGAGAACCCACATAATCTTTGCAGCGTCCATTGCGGAACCACCGCCGAGGGCGATGATGCAATCCGGCTTAAACGCCTGCATCTGTGCGGCACCTGCCTTTGCACAAGCAAGGGTCGGGTCCGGAGCTACATCAAAGAATGTTGCATGCTGGATACCCATCTCATCTAACTTATCGGTAATCGGCTTTGTGTTGCCGTTCTCGTAAAGGAAGGTATCCGTTACGATGAAGGCTCTCTTCTTACCCATTACATTTTTTAACTCATCAAGTGCTACCGGGAGACATCCCTTCTTCATGTAAATCTTCTCAGGAGCTCGGAACCAAAGCATATTTTCCCTTCTTTCTGCTACAGTCTTAATATTAATCAAATGCTTTACGCCTACGTTATCGGATACAGAGTTGCCACCCCAGGAACCACAGCCTAAGGTAAGGGACGGAGCCAGCTTAAAGTTGTAAAGGTCACCGATACCACCCTGAGAGGACGGGGTATTCACTAAGATACGACAGGTCTTCATACGCTCACCGAACTCCGCCAACTTTTCCTTCTCGGTGATTGCATTTAAGTAAATGGAAGAGGTGTGGCCGTAACCGCCGTCTGCGATTAAGTGCTCTGCCTTTTCGAATGCATCCTGAATATCCTTTGCCTTGTACATGGCAAGTACCGGAGAAAGCTTCTCATGTGCAAATTCTTCGGAAAGCTCTACGCTCTCTACCTCACCGATTAAAATCTTGGTGCCTTCCGGAACGGTTACGCCTGCCAGCTCCGCAATCTTTGCTGCCTTCTGGCCTACAATCTTCGCATTTAACGCACCGTTGATGATAATGGTCTTTCTTACCTTTTCGATTTCCTCATCCTTTAAGAAGTAACAGCCACGTGCCGCAAACTCTTCCTTTACCGCATCATATACATTCTTATGTACAATTACGGACTGCTCGGATGCACAGATCATACCGTTATCGAAAGTCTTGGAATGAATGATGGAGTTTACCGCAAGCAGAATGTCTGCGGTCTCATCAATAATCGCCGGAGTATTTCCCGCACCTACGCCGAGAGCCGGCTTACCGCTGGAATATGCGGCCTTTACCATGCCCGGGCCACCGGTTGCAAGAATAATATCCGCTTCCTTCATTACCGTATTGGTCATCTCAAGAGACGGTACATCAATCCAGGAAATGATGCCTTCCGGTGCGCCTGCTGCTACAGCTGCCTCAAGAACAATCTTTGCTGCTGCAATAGTTGCGTTCTTTGCACGCGGATGCGGGCTGATGATGATACCGTTTCTGGTTTTAAGAGCGATAAGCGTCTTGAAAATCGCGGTAGAAGTCGGATTTGTGGTCGGAATAACCGCAGCAATGACACCGATCGGCTCCGCTACCTTCTTAATACCGTAGGCCTTGTCTTCTTCTACTACGCCACAGGTCTTGGTATCTCTGTATGCATTGTAGATGTACTCGGAAGCATAATGATTTTTGATTACCTTATCTTCCACAACACCCATACCGGTCTCTTCTACGGCAAGCTTTGCAAGAGCGATGCGCTCCTTATTTGCGGCAGAAGCTGCAGCCAAGAAGATTTTGTCCACCTGCTCCTGTGTGTAGGTCGCAAAAATTTTCTGCGCCTCTCTTACACGGGCAATGGCTTCTTCCAACTTCTCAACGCCATCCACAATTTCGTACTTCTTCGTCTTCATAACTTATCCTCCTGTATTGTTATTTTTTTAACACACTCTCTGTTTATTTTTGCCTCATCTCTGAGGCTGTTATTATTTTAACAATCTTTTTCCTTTTTGGGAATAATCAAATTAGTATAAGGGGTTATGCAAAATGATATAGCCTTACACGGGCGCTAAACAAGGTAAGGTTTCAGTGCCGTCATAACCTCATCCATTTGCTCATCCTTATGAATGGTCAAGTTCACAGGCTTCGAAAGATCCAAACTGAAAATTCCCATAATCGACCGCGCATTTACCACATATCTTCCCGATACTAAATCAAAGTCATTATCAAACTTAGCAATTCTGTTTACGAAGCTTTTAATGTTGTCAATGCAATTAAGAGAGATCTGTACTGTTTTCATGATTACTACCTCCTGGTTTTCTACTGATTGTTTACTGTGTTTACTTTGTTTCTGTACTCTCTCGGAGTCATTTTATGTCTTTCCTTAAACGCCCTGTTAAAGGTTCTCTGGCTTTCAAACCCACAATCCAGACATATATTGGTTATAGACTCCGTTGAACGCTCCAACATAGCAGTTGCATAGTTAATCCTTACACTGTTAATGTACTGATTAAAGTTACAGTGAAAGGTTTTTGCAAACATTCTGGATAACACATACTTGCTTACCCCTAAGTCAAAGGCCATTCTATCCAGACAGATTGCTTCTCGGTAGTTTTTTGCTACGTATTCTACCGACTTATATATAATATCCTCACCCCCTACCGTTTCCTTTCCTGTCATCTTCATTTCCGAAAACACATGTGCCATGATAAGCTGCACATATGCCTGTGCCAGCATTATATTATCATTTCCCGAGCTTGCCAGCGTTTGTATCGCACTTACAACATCACCGTGCAAATTCTGTTTATGAATCACAGGATATTGCGGACAATATTTCTGCAGTTCATCATAGTACAACGGCATCATTGCCGGTTCAAAAAGTAAATATATCCCTGTATTCTTTCCGGAACCGAATACCTGGTAATGATGAATTACATTCGGAAAAACTACAGCAAAATCTCCGGTCTCCATGTGATACAGTTCCTGCCCCACTCCCAGTTCCACCGTTCCGGAAGTAATATAGATCATCTCGACTGCCTCATGTAGATGCGGCGGAACGTGAACCGATGTCCTGTTTTCTATAATCACGCCATCCTGTTTGTTTTCATACGTCAACAACATCGAAACCAACTCCTCTATTTCTGATTACGCTCCGTGGCAAACAAGTACACCGTCTTTTTCCCAAATCACACAGTTACAAGATACTAAGAAACCGCCCGAAGGCCTTTCTTCCTTCCTCTGTACATTGATATACTCCTGCACATTCCAATACTTGCACAAACCGCTTGGCAACTTCTTTCCGAAGAATCTCTGTAATATTATCCGGTGTAACGGTATACTGCCCGCGCCACTCGTCTACCCAGTCCGCGTGCTTTTTCACTTCCTCGATTGTGCGAATGTTTTTTCCTTCCGCAATCGCATCTGCCAGAATCCCCAGTTCCTTTTTCAATCTTGCCGGCAACACAGCCAGCCCCATTACCTCTATCAAACCGATATTTTCTTTTTTGATATGATGCAATCTCTCCTCCGGATGATATACACCCCATGGTTTTTCTTCTGTGGTTATGTTATTCCGAAGCACCAGATCCATTTCAAACAAATCTCCGTTTTTTCTTGCAATCGGCGTTATGGTATTATGGAGTCCTTCTTTTGTCTCACAAAAGATAAAAGCTGCTTCATCCGTGTAGGAACGCCATGCTTCCAGAATATGGTTCGATGCACTTACCAGGCGTTCCGCACTGCTGCTTTGTAACCGGATAACCGACATCGGCCATTTTACAATTCCTGCCGTCACGTCTGCATACCCCGTTAACGTGAACATGGATTCATACGGTGCCTTTGCCATTGCAAAGGTATATGCACCTCCCTGAAAATGGTCATGGCTTAAAATAGAGCCTCCCACAATCGGCAAATCGGCGTTGGACCCTATCGTATAGTGCGGAAACTGCTTTACAAAATCCAACAGCTTTACAAAGACTTCCCGGTTGATTTTCATCGGAACATGTTCCTCATGAAATACAATGCAGTGCTCATTATAATACACATACGGCGAATATTGTAAATAGTATTGCTGTCCTGCCAATGTTACCGGAATCACACGATGATTCTGTCTTGCGGGATGCGAAAGGTGCCCGGCATATCCTTCATTTTCCTTACATAACAAACAGCTTGGATAGCCTGTCTGCTTCGCCTTTCCGGCCTTTGCTATCTCCCTCGGATCCTTCTCCGGTTTTGATAAGTTTATCGTAATATCAATCGGCCCGTATTCGGTCTCTGTCTGCCACTTCTCATCCTTCTTGATCCGGTCTCTTCTGATATAATTCGTGGCATTACTGAAGTCATAAAAGTATTCGGTCGCTTTCTCCGGGCTGATTTTATAGCGTACTTCAAACTTTTTCCGAACAACAGATGGCGGAGGAGTCAAAAGTCCCATAATCTTTGTATCGAATAAATCCCGTTCGGTCACGGTATCCTCTGATATCAGACCGTTTTCTAACGCATACTTCGTCATATCATTCAAAATCTCAGATACTTCTCTGGGTTGTACTTCCGTACTTTCATATTCCATGACTTCAAACAGTTCCAACAGTCGGTTTGTAACATATATTTTATCTTCCTTTGTCACAAGTCCCGTTTCCGTTCCGTAACAAATCAGTTCCGATATCAGATGTTGAATCATCTTGCTCCTCCTTACTTTTTATACCCTTCCGGGTGCGTCCGATGCCAATTCCACGCAGTAGATATAATCGTCTTCAAATCATCATATTTCGGCTTCCAGCCAAGAATCTCTTTTGCCTTTTCACTGGATGCAATCAATGTGGACGGGTCTCCTGCTCTACGCGGCTCCTCTTTTAACGGGATCGGATGACCGGTTACGCTTCTTGCCGTTTCCACAACCTCCTTTACCGTAAAACCGACACCGTTTCCGAGATTGAAAATATCGCTTTTTCCACCCTCTGCCAAATACTGCATCGCCAGAATGTGAGCCTGCGCCAAATCGTTCACATGAATATAATCGCGAACACAGGTGCCGTCTTTGGTCTCATAGTCCGTACCAAATACCGAAATCGCTTCCCTTTTTCCGTTCGGCACCTGTAAAACTAACGGTATCAGATGGGTTTCCGGATTATGGGCTTCTCCGATTTGTCCGTTCGGATGTGCTCCGCATGCATTAAAATATCGTAACGAAACGTAGCGCAGCGGGTGTGCCTGTGCCGTCCAACGGAACATCTTTTCCATTGCCAGCTTGGTCTCACCGTAGCAATTTGTCGGTTCCGTACGGTCAGACTCCGCAATCGGAATGCGTTCCGGTTCTCCGTAGGTCGCTGCCGTAGAAGAAAAGACAATCTTGTCTACACCGTGTGCCACCATACTTTCCAATAAGGTTTCTGTTCCGCATAAATTGTTATTGTAATATTTGAGCGGGTTTGTCATGCTTTCTCCCACCTGGGAGCTAGCCGCAAAATGAATCACACCGTCGATTTTTTCCTTCGTAAAAAGTGAGTCCAAAAAGAAACGGTCCCTGATATCTCCTTCATAGAAAGTTGCCTTTGGATGCACCGCTTCCCTAAAGCCGGTTAACAAATTATCCGCCACAACCACATCATGTCCGGCATCAATCAGTTCATAAACCGTGTGAGAACCGATATAACCGGCTCCGCCTAATACTAAGATCTTCATCTTTGCCTACCTCCTATATTACCTTGATTCCACCGTATTTTCGAATTCGCAAGTCACTGCAGGCACCGTCTCCGAATACCGTATCCATTCCTCTCTTGTATTCCGGTACATACTCTTTTTTAACAAAGGCCTGTATGGTTCCTGCGAAGCCTCCTCCGTGTACCCGGCTTACTCCGGCATCTTCCAACAGCATTTCACTTATCATCAACGCAACCGATACATTTTGGTTCTTTAAATCTTTGCCGGAATAAACATTTTGCAAATACTTATACGAAGAATCTCCGGAAGCCTTTACCAACACCAAAAACTGTTTGATATTTCCTTTTTTTAAAGCGTCTACTTCCTTCTGTACCCTTTCGTTCTCGATAATAAAATGAAGGGCTCTCAAAACACATCGATCCCCCAGTGATTTCCTAAGGGCATGTATCTCCGCCAAGACTTCTTTTACGGTTATCTCACGTAATACATCCTTCCCAAAGTACCGTGCGACACGCTTCATTTCCTCCGGAACTGCTGCGTATTCATCAGTTAAATCCGCATGGGATCCTTTCGTGTCCGTAATACACAAGCTGTACCCGAATGCATCCATATCCGCTGCAACCTTTTCCACCTTTGGATTTGCCGGATCCTTGAAGTCAATATATACCAGATTCCCGACAGAGCATGCCATCTGGTCCATCAATCCGCACGGTTTCCCGAAATACACATTTTCCGCAAACTGTCCAATCATAGCAATTTCCACCGGTAAAACCTTCATGTCATTATAAAGGCCGGATAAAACAGTTCCGATTAGGGTTTCAAACGCAGCGGAAGAGGAAAGTCCCGCTCCGATTAACACATCACTGGTGATGTAAGCACAAAACCCGCCTACTTGATATCCATTCTCTGCAAATCCTTCCACAACCCCCTTTATCAATGCGGTTGTTGTTCCTTTTTCCTTTAACTTTACAGAAACATCCTCCAACGAGATAACAATCTCTTGCCCGTCATCCGATATTACCCTTATGGTGTTATCTCCTGTTGCACGAACAACTCCCAGGGTATCCAGATTGACCGATGCCGCCAATACTTCCCCATGCTGATGGTCCGTATGGTTCCCTCCGATTTCACTTCTTCCCGGTGCACTGAATATCGCTACCTCACCGCATCCGTAATACTTCTCAAACTTCCGGATTGTTTTTATGTAGCGTTCTCTCTGGTATTCCACCTTTGATTCATCCACATAAATATCCAGTAAAGTACGGTCCATTTCTCCGCTTAGTATTTTTTCAATTAACGGTTCCGTATGCATAATCTAATGTCTCCTTTCCGAGAATCCGTTGAGCTCTTTTCCATACACTTCTTTTTAGCATATAGAGAAGGTGTATTGAATATCCTGTTCTGCGCTAATATGGCAGTTCTCTTCCACATCGCTTCCCCAGCTATCGATTCCTCCGACACCTCTTACCGCTCCGTATACACACAGAACCGTTCTTCTTGCCGGCGGCAGTTCTTCCTGATGAGTTGCATTTTCAATCTCAGAAGCAGTATACGGCAGACAGGAAAACGCAAACTCTTTGTCTGTCATTTCAAAACGCAACATCTGTTCCGTATTCTCTTTTCTGCTGTTGTCAAGGCAGGTATGTCTCACAATTTCAACCCACTCCGTATCCATTCTCAACCCGCAATCCTGCGGAACCAGATACGGTGTTAAACTCAGATTATCAATCTCGTATACGTCCTTTACGGCCCCTGCTTTCCGGTCCGGATAGGTTTCTCCGGACAATCCCTTATATACATACTTATCCGCGAGGGTCGGCATGATAAAACGCAATCCGAAAACCGGAAGCTGTGGCAGGCCTTTTACCCCGGAATAATGAACATTCACTGAAATTCTTCCTGTTTCATCTACACGATAAGTCACCTTTATCGTGGTAGAAGGCCTCGTAACAGTCTGATAGGTAAAGGCAACCCTTACCTCCTTTGCATACACATCGGAACCGTAGCGATTGTTCTCCGGAGCACACGGTTTCCCCTGAGAAACTCCGTCTACCGTAACCTCTGTATCGATACAATCGATAAACATATCTGCCGCAAGCCAGCTTCCGCTTTTAATATGGAATTTACTTCCTCTGTCATTGTCCGTTAATGCTCGCCAGAACGTCGGCTTCGGACAGCGGTATAACCATTCATATCCGTTTTTTACAATAGATTCCAGGCCTCCCTGCGCATAAGAGAAAATATAGTCAAATCCTTCACCGTGAACTCCCAGAGTAAAATCTCCGTACACAACTCTTAACGGCATCTTATTTGTATAATCCATAATAGTACCTCACTTCCTGCATCGCCGGTTTCTCCTTACGGTCCGCAAATACAATTCCGTTTCCCGAAAACTCATAATCGGAAGGTCTGTCATCGAAATCTCCTCCGTAGCGGAGTACCTCCTTTCCGGTTACCTCGTCCTTTACAAATAACGCCTGATCGATAAAATCCCAGATAAAACCACCCTGGTACATCTCATATTTGTCAATAAGCTTCATATAAGAACCTAAGCCTCCCAGGGAATTTCCCATATCATGCATGAACTCACAAAGGATATATGGCTTCTTCGGATGATTGCCCAAATATTCTTCTATTTCCGCAGGCTTTGCATACATACGGCTTTCTACATCCGAGATTGTATCTTCATACGCTCTGTTATGAATCACGCCCTCGTAATGTACCAGACGTCCGTCCTTTTGCTCTTTAAAATAAGTATTCATTGCTTCGATATCGTCTCCGGCATAGGACTCGTTTCCCAAGGACCAGAACAAAACAGATACATGATTTTTAAAGGTCTCATAATTGGTTCTCGCCCGGTCTACTACCGCTTCTCTCCACTGCGGAAGGGAACCCGGTATGTTACAGGACGGTTCCACTGCACCAAGCTTCTGAAAGGTACCGTGACTTTCCAGATTCGTCTCTGCCATTACGTAAATCCCGGCTTCATCACACAAGTAATACCACGGAATCTGATCCGGATAATGACAGGTTCTAACGGCATTAATGTTATTTTTCTGCATGCAGTTTAAGTCGGAGATCATCTCCCTCATGCCAATGCATCGTCCTGTCCTCGGGCTCCATTCATGACGGTTCACACCCAAAAGAACCAATCGTTTTCCGTTTAAATAAATCACTTTATCCATCATTTCAATTCTTCTGAAACCGATCGGATACGGAACCACTTCCACTAATTTATCGTTCTCGTCCGAAAGTTCCACGAACGCACTATACAAATACGGCTGATGATTGTCCCAAGGAGTAATGGAGGAAAGCTCTGCTTCCGCCTGACCTCTGTACATCTCCCCTTCTTCTGTCAGCGCAACCTTAGTTTCACATACGATACTTCCGTCCTTATCCTTTAACAGGAATCTTACACTCACAGTCTGCTTCTTTGCGGCAGACACTTTCATCTCTACAGATACCCTACCGCTTCTGTTATCCGAATGAAGGATCGGCTGAAACCATATATCCTCAACGTGCACCTCCGGTAATGCTTTTAAGGTTACATTTCGGAAAATACCGAAGAACCGGAAGAAATCCTGGTCTTCTAAAAAGGCTGCGGTACTCATTTTGTGTACTTCCACCGCCAGTACGTTTCCCTTTTCCTTAAGATACGGGGTCAAATCGAACTCCGACGGTGTGAAACTATCTTCCGCATATCCGACAAACCGGCCGTTCAACCATACATACATTGCCTGTTCTACACCCTCAAAGCAGATAACTACTCTCTTTCCGATAAGCCCTTTCTCCAGATCAAATCGCGTAATATACGAACCTACCGGGTTATATTCCGCTTCACTGAACATTCCGGCACCGTTACCGATCATCTCATGGCTGTAAGCTCCACGGCGATATTCCTTTCCCTCCCACGGGTACATTGTATTGATGTAACGAATCTTGTCATAGCCTGCCAACTCAATGTGCCCCGGAACCGTAATTTTTTCGAATCCGGATGCATCAAACCCCTCTGCAAAAAAGTTCACCGGTCTGCTTTTCGCATTCTTGCTGTAACAAAACTCCCATTGTCCGTTCAAGGACTGGACCAAACTGTTTGTTCCCTCCAGCTCTTCATAGCTCGCATAAAACGAGTGATCACTGTGCGCCGGTAACTGATTCACCCGGAACACTTCCGGATTATCCAACCACTTAATCTCTGCGTTCATCTTGTCCTCACTTTCCGCATAGCTTCTGAAAATATTCCATAGGCTATCCTTTCTCATTACTTGTTCTCTTTTAACTTCAAATTAGCTTTTTCCACATTTAAGAAGGAAAGAATAATGGTAATGATCAAGTCAAATGCGAACGGCAACCAGAGGTACATCACGCACATCATACTGATACAACTATCCGGCTGAACCGCTCCGTTGTTAATATATCCGCTCATATCAAGTAACCATCCGGAGAGCGCGATACCGATACCGCCACCAAGCTTTGTTCCGAATGACGTACAAGAGAACATGGAACCGTCAATTCTTTTTCCGCTCTTAAGATAGGTATGCTCGGAACAGGAAGCAATCACCGCACCTACGTCGCCCTGCCACGGTCCTTCGCCGAGAGATGCCAACACCGTAAACACAAGCATTAACGGAACACTTCCCATATATCCGCCGGCCACAATTCCCAATCGACAAACGGTTGCAAAGATATAGCTGTATTTATTTACCTTATACATTCCCTTCATCTTTGCTACCAGAGTCGGTGTAATTGCCAGTGCAAGGATTAACGGGATATTAATTGCCCAGGAGAACACGCCGAACAATTTCTGGTTCAAAAGTACATAAGTCATAAAGAATGTACCGACACTTAACATCGCGGCACGCAACTGCTGAAGAATGTAGATTCCACAAATCATTATAAAATATCTGTTGGATAAAAGTAGCTTAAATGTCTGACCGAATGTAAGCTTACTATCTTCCGTTTCCACATCTCCGTCTTCTTTCAGTTCTTCGTCCGATAGCTCTTTTACCGAGAATGCAGAAAGTGTATTGGTAATAATACCGATGATACAGTAAATAAACGCAATCACTCTCCACGCGGAAGCTCCGCCACCCAGTGCTTCAACCGCATCAAATGTAATCGCTTGAATTAACAAGTTGGTACCGAATGAGAACATGAACCGGAAGGACCCCATCTCTACACGCTCTTTGCTGTTCTTTGTCACCAATGAAGTCAATGCAGCGTATGCAATATTATTTGCCGTATAGAACACTGCATTTAACAAGGTGTACGCAATAAAGAACCATGCATATTGCGCTGTCTTTCCGATGTTGGTCGGGATTGCAAATACTCCGAATAAAGTGATTGCACATCCAAAAAATCCGTAGAACATCCAAGGCCTTGCCTTGCCCATCTTGCTCTTGGTCTTATCGATCAAAGAACCAAAGAATACATCCGACACACCATCTAACAGTTTTGATACCGCAATTAACGTACCTACGATACCCGAATTCAATCCTATTGTGTCAGTTAAATAAATCATTACGAATGAGGTGAGGAATGCATATACCACATTACCTGCTATATCCCCCGAACCGTAACCGACTTTGTTGTACCATTTAAGGTATTTCTTTTCTTCCATAAGTTTCTCCTTTCTGCTGCATCCTTCTGTAAAGTTTTTGTTGCTTCTTCTATTGCCTTTCTGCTATACTTATTATAGTAAAAGATATTACAAAAATACATGGCTTATATGAGATGAAATATACCAAAAATGATACACCTATATTCACATCAACTCCAAACATACTGTTTTCATACACTTTTTTATTTCAGATATGCATTTTTTTGCAAGGAGGGATATTGCAATGTATACAAACAACGCCTATCTCAATAACTCGACTCTTGATATTAAGGACAAATCAAAACCGTTAATTGTAACCAGTTGCGGAACATACCATTTGTATACCCGTCCAAAACTTCCTACTTGGAGGCCTCGCGGCAGACTGGATTTTCAATTACTGTATATTGCTTCCGGAAAAGCTCATTTTCATTTTGACGGAAAAGAACAAATTGTCACCGCCGGCCATATGGTTCTATATCGGCCGAAGGAACCGCAGAAATACGAATACTACGGGGAAGACCAGACAGAGGTATATTGGGTACACTTTACGGGAGGAAATGTCACAAATCTATTACGCTCCTACGGACTTACGGATGATAAGAAGGTCTTCTACTGTGGCTCCGGTATGGAATACCAAACAATTTTCCGCTCTATGATTAACGAGTTGCAGATGTGCAAAGAAAACTACCCGGAAATGTTGGAAATGTATTTAAAGCAAATCTTTATTATGCTGCAGCGTTTCTTCCAAACTTCCGCCAAGGTAAGCAATACGCAGGCAGCGGAAGAGATTGATAAAGCCACCCTATACTTCAACGAACATTACAGCGAGGACATCTATGTAGACGAATATGCCAAAGAACACAATATCAGCATCAGTTGGTTTATCCGCAATTTCAAGCATTATACCGGTGTCACCCCGATGCAGTATATTTTAAACAAACGAATTTACAACGCAGAAGCGCTATTACAGAATCCCCAGTATAACATTACGGAAATCGCCAATATCGTAGGGTACGATAACCCTCTCTATTTCAGCCGGATTTTTAAAAAGGCAAAGGGCTTATCTCCGTCTGAATACCGCAAGAATATAAACCTGTAAAAGAAAAAGAGAAAGGATGGCCGTTCCCATTCTTTCTCTTTTTGCAAGATTTGTCTACTTTTTATTTCTATTTGGCAAGTAATTCTTTCTTTTTTGCGCTATACTCAGCTCAGAAAACACGAAAGGAGATGATTCCATGAAAAAGAAACTG